>NZ_JBFUIQ010000017.1:0-64566 GCF_056401795.1 Peribacillus sp. P4_D6 | reverse complement strand
ACATATCTTTGATCAAATGATGTTCTCAAACCAACCTACAACTCCCGGGTATGGTTTCTAACTAAATGCTAATACAAAGTTGATTGGTGCGGAAGGTACGAGACTCCTGCGGGAAAAGCGTGTCTRGGGGAGACCCCGCAGGCTTAAGCCGAGGGCCGACCGCCCGCGGAAAGCGAGTGCCTGAAGCGGAAATCAACGTCCAAATCGTACAAGCAATAAAAAAACTGCAGACAAACACGATTTTCATCGAGTTGCCTACAGTGTGGTGCTTCAGGATGATGAAACACCTTTGAAAATGATTTGATTAATCCCAAACGCTTATTCTAGGGACTCCAGCAGTTCTTAAATAGTCCAATAATTGACCAGTATGTACAGACTCATGATAAKCGATTCTTAGCAACATGTCTCCTAAATCCCTGATATATCCTACATCAGAGCGATCAATTTTAATAGTGGATAAGTCGTCTTCGCTGAAGGACATGATTGTTTCCAAAAAATCACGCCTGTATGGTTCAGCAAAGTTTAATTCCGCTTCCACGGAGATAAGCGGCTGTTTTTCATATGGTGATTCATAAACTGGTAAGCTGCCTTGATTTTTAATGGATAAATGATAATAATGCTCACTATCAAGGACATGTCTAACCATTTCTAAACAGCTCATTGCCTTGTCGTCCGGTTTCCAATGGAGTGTGCCTTTAGGTATTGATGTCCATAGTTTAATGTTTCTTCTCCTAACCTCTTCCAGATTTAAGATGATTAGTTCTATCGATTTCATTATATCTCCMCTTTTAGAAGGTATACACCCACTATACAGGAATGGGTTTATTTTGAAAATATAGAAAATTTAATAGAATTACCTTGGATATATGAAATGTTGTAGAAAAAAGAAGCATCGGAGAGTGAAGTAAGATTATAAGTAAGGTTGAAGAGACTACAGGGAAAATGCCTATGAATCCGTGTAGAATTTACAGGCTTTCCTTCCCTAGTTATTCATTGCATGGAGGAACAAGGAATTCCCGCTTATTTGTATTGGTATCAGGAATGAAATTCCAGTTAATAGGGGGGGAAACAGAATGTATTTTGATCGATCTTTCTTCTTATTTACGCTATATAAGCTTCAAGAGAACCTTCTTAAATCAGTGATTGAATTAGAATGTCATCATGATAAATAAAAATAGGTTTAAAACCAAGGGCTCTAAACTTTTGCAATGCCTCATGGTTATTTTTGTTCACGAAACCGGACACTACAAGGATTCCTTTATTTCTCACATATTCTACTAATTCGGGTAAAAGGGCTTGCAGAATTCCCTTTCCTCTATATTTTTTGTCAATGACTACATAATTAATATGAGCCACTTTATATAAATAAAGATTATAACAAATGAATCCCACTACTTTACCTTTATCATTACAAATTACAAGTACCTTGTGTGACTTTTGCAGAATTTCATTCACTTTATCGGAAGAGACCCGAAAATTTTTTACGGTGATATCCGTTAATTTCTTTATATCCTTTTTAGGTTTCCAGTCTCGAAAAAAATACATCATAACTTCTCCTTTATCTCTATTAGATATAACAGTTATTCACTAGACATATATAGCTGGTACATGTAAATACATAACACGGAATCCCTTTAGATAGTCCAAAGGGATTCCATGTTAATCTCAAAAAAGCAACCTTCTAATTTTCAAATTCCTTGACAGAAGTGGGTTGCTTGATGGAAGTAGGTTCCTTAATTGAAGTACCTCTATTATTGTTTAATAAATTTTGTAAGACTCTTCTCAAGGCAGACCTAAGGCTGCTATTGCCAGTTCCGGAATTACCAGTTCCAGAATTAACAGCTCTTCTTAGCTTTTTGTTTGACACTGAAATCATCCCCTTTGTTTTATAAATTTCCACATTACTAATTTATGTGTAATTTTCCCTTTTGCTTGGACAAGTTCACCATTTATTGCACAGCGGCAGGAGTTGCTACCATTTAATGTAATAACATGGTATGATTTATGTGAATTACTTCACATAGAAGGCGCTCATTATTATTCATACTATTAACTCATAAACGAAAGTGGTTGGTTATATGCGAGATGGGGGAGTGATGACCCCATATAGGAATTTGGTTAAGGCCATAAAGGTCAGGAAATCAGAAATTCAGTGGTCCATTTTCTAAGAAAGAATCAGGAGCTGAGCGGGGTGTTCAACTGTTCATCGCTGCATCCAGTTACAAATCGTGAATTGATGGCTCATTTGAGAAAGCTCATGAATATTCGGATTGGACTTCCCTGTCCAACTCCCATTCTTGAAATGGGGACCGAAACGGAATTGATATTAAAAAGACGGTGGGTCATACCTGAGAGATTGGAAAAGGCGGGGTATGCATTTAAATTCGATCATCTTGATGAGGCTCTCGAACAGATACGGATGAAGTCTTAAAATACTCGTGAAAGATTGCTATAATGATAGATAGAAAATCATTAATGGAGGGGAAAGGCAGAATGAATATGACTCCATCTGAAAAAGTCGGAAGATTCACAACAGGAATATTTTCAGAGTTGGCGGCCCGCAAGCAGGATGCAATGAAACGGGGGCTGGATGTTATCGATTTGAGTGTTGGAAGTCCGGATCTACCACCGCCTGATTTTGTAGTGGATACGCTTGTGAAATATGCGCAGGATCTCAATTCTTACGGGTATACGTTAAAAGGTACGCCTGAATTCAATGAGGCAGTTCGGTATTTTTATCGGATGCGTTATGGAGTGGAGCTGGATGCAGAAAGGGAAGTCCTCCAACTGATGGGGTCACAGGATGGCCTTGCACACTTGGCAACGGCGATGATAAACCCTGGAGATTATGTACTGGTGCCAGATCCGGGATATCCAATTTATGAAGCGAGTGTGGAACTTGCCGGCGGAATCATTCATCCGATGCCGCTTACTGCCGAAAATGGATTCCTGCCGCAGCTCAACGAAATTCCGGATGAAATACTGAAAAAGACGAAAATGATGATCATCAGTTATCCAGGAAATCCTGTCACGACCCTTGCTGATGAGACTTTCTTTTCGGACGTTATATCGTTTGCGAAAAAGAATGAAATAATGGTGGTTCACGATTTTGCTTATTCGGAATTGATTTTTGATGATCATCCGCAAATTAGTTTTATGTCCATTCCTGGTGCAAAGGAAGTGGGGATTGAATTTAACTCACTTTCCAAAACTTTTAATATGGCCGGCTGTCGCATTGGGTATGCAGTGGGCAATCAAGAGGCGCTGAACATCCTGGGAACGCTGAAATCACACATCGATTATGGGGTTTTTTATCCTATTCAAAAAGCTGCCGAAATGGCGCTAACTTCCAATCTTTCGCTGCTATCCGAACAGGTTAAGGAATACCAGTCACGACGTGATGCCTTGATTTCAGGTCTTGCGGAAGGGGGATGGCATGTACCGAAAACATCAGCTACGATGTTTATTTGGGCCCAAATTCCTGCTGGCTGGAAATCACGGGATTTTGCCTATGCATTGATTGAAAAAGCAGGGGTAACGGTCGTTCCAGGCGATGCTTTTGGGAAGCAGGGTGAAGGGTATGTCCGGATGGCCTTGGTCCAGCCGGCCGAGAGATTGACTGAAGCTGCCGAACGGATCAGAGTGTTTTTGCAGGAAAAAATGGAGTGTGAAAAATCTAGCATTTAATATATTCAGGTTTTAAGAACGTTCGATCACGAGCACACCGAGGAGTATATAGAGCTCGAGGAAGCTGTTACTTACTTGTTAAAGTGAGGCGCTCTCTAGTGTTTTTAAGAACTACTTTGAAGGTCCATCCTCTGATGGGCTTTTTTTATGTTTATGGGAAACTAGCGTGATAGATTATGAATGGAATTTCCGAACGTAAGAAGGACAAGCCGCATAAAATATAGCAGGTCCGCGACAATCTTCCATGAAGCGGACTTAATAGGATAGAGAGGGGGAAAAGCAATGATCAACTGGAAAGTGCGTCTTAAGAACCCTACGTTTATATTCACTGTACTCCTTCCTGGGCTTTTAATATTGGCGCAGATGGTTGCCGCGTTCATAAACAATTTCATTACTCCTATAGGCTTTACCATTACTGATGATGCATTGAACGGCGCTTTAGGCATCATTAACTTCATAGCGCTTACATTCTTTGGGGTCGGCGGTGTGGTCGATCATACAACTAAAGGTTTAAGTGACAGTGAAAATGCACGACAATACAAGGAACCTAAGTAATGGACACTATTCTTTCAGTTACTGAAAAGTAGAGTATACCAGATAGCACCGTATTAGCTAGACAACGGCGTTATCTGGTTATTTTTTTTGCAGGGATGACGATCGCCGAAAATGATTTGGTCTAAAAGCCGAAATGTAACATACATTTAAAATTGTGGTTCATTTTCAGTTTGGGGAGGAAAAAGGATGAGTTATCGTTTACCAGTTTCAAAATGGTTTGCAGCCATAGTTTTAGTCGGGGCATTATTGACGGCATTCATATTCAGTCCGGCTAATGCTTCAGCCTCTATCAATTATGGTGATGAAGTTGCCGCTTTGGCAAAGAAGCAGGTGGGAAGCAAATATAAATATGGGGGAACGACCCCTAAAGGGTTTGATGCTAGCGGTCTTACCCAATATGTATATAAAAATGCCGCCACAGAAATGAAGATTCCAAGAACGAGTGCGGACCAGTATAAAACCGGAAAGGCCGTGAAGCAAAAAGATTTGAAAGCGGGCGATTTGGTCTTCTATGCGACAGGTAAGAAAGGGCAGGTCTCTTTTGTAGGAATCTATTATGGAAATGGCACATTTGTCGGGACCACCACCAAAGGGGTCAAAGTGGTCAAAATGAGTGATGAATATTGGAAAGAAAAATATATAGGGGCAAAACGGGTCATTAAATAACAATCTGAATTCCACATGATAATAGTCCAGAAAACAAAAGAGCATCGAAAAACCGATGCTCTTTTTGCTAGTCATATCCGGGGGCCATTCATTCAATGATGATATCGGTTAAAACAACATGGCCATTACGAACTTTTACGACGGCCACTGAAGGATTGGCCAATGCTTCCTTCTCCATTTCCTTTGCCTTTTCTTCGGATGCGAAATAATTGTCCAGACCGTATCTGATCTGAATGGTTTTAGCATTTTGCAGGTCATAAGGGACTTCCAATTCCCCTTTTAGGTACACGCCTTCGCCGGGTTTTTCTTTCGTTACGTAATCAACAACATATAGTCCATCCTTATTTTGTTTTAAACGTACATATACCTTTTTAAAATCACCCATATTCCTTATATTGAACTCGGTTTTAATCGAGTCATCGACTTGCGACGGCTTTACTGATTCAATTTCGTATTTCAAAGCCACATAGCTTCCCCTAAACAAATCAGTCGGGTCGACCGGGGCTGTTTTGATTTTGATTACATCTCCTGTCATTGTTGTCCAGACCGGGGGAAATGCCAAGGTTAACAAAATCAAGACTGGAATGGAAAATACGATGAGTGGCCGGAATGATGGATTACTCATTGAGTTCCCCTCCTTTTTTTCGTTGGTTTTCAAAGAAGAAGCCAAAACCGATGAGCATGATTCCACCGATGATGAATGTAAGCGATTTTGGCAGGAAGTCAAAGGAGTAGATGTAATATCTGAAAATCAGTGCACATATGATCACGATGCTGGTCAAACTGCCTTTTAGAATCAGATAAAGCAGAAAACCGAAATAAGCTATAGGAAACCAGATTGAAAAATCAAAGGTAAGGAAGAGTGCGGTTAAACCATGTAAGATATGCCCTTGTATGTGTGTGATGTTTTGTAATTTGGCTCTTACCGGAATATAGGCAAGCACGATACCCATTACAAACAAGATGGAAAGGACAATCGTATTCGAATTTTCAAACCCTATTTTCGGCACGAATTCCATAAGAAATAAGGCAATTGTATTGATGGCTAAAGCGTTAATGAAAAAGGTCAGATAATTAGGGTAATCGAATTTTTTTAACAGAATGTATAAAGCCGGTAGAAACACAAGAATGGCAAGCGGATAAGATGTTTCATCAACGAATATACTTCCATTCAAATAAATGAAAAGCAGGAAAGATGTAAAAAGGAGGATGAAAACATCCTTCAAATAGTATCCAATGAATACCGTTCCAATCGCCCATAATAAAAAGGAATTGTTGAAATTGATGCTAATGTTAAACATCTGCTCGACTAGAAATATCCCTGCACCAAAGATCAGGATACCTGCATAATGCAGACTTCGTGACGTTTTGGGAAAGCGTGCCTGCACATTCACGCCAGCAAAGTTCACTCCGATTAGGCATGCAATGATAAGCAGGAATTTAACCGCTTTACTTAAATAGATCCAGTTGCTGGCTACGAAGGTCAATACGCCTAAACCTAAAAGAAGTGCCCCAATGGATAATAGAATCGTGATGAAGTTCAAATTGCCTTTTACATCATAGGAACCTAACATCCTCACTTTCTCTTGCCGGGAGATGACTCCTTCCTTTTCAAGGTAATTAAATTCATGTTCAAGAAAATCGAATTGCTTCTTTGTTATTGCTTTGTTGGCCAAAGTAACTCCTCCTTCCATATTTTACTATTATACATCGTATTCTCTTGCAGCTTTGAATATAATGCTAATTTTCTTCTACCCTTATTGGAATGCGTGTAAGACATAAAAATATTTATAGTACCTTGCAATGAACAGTACCATGTGGTAAATTATTTACATAAGATGTATTGTTCGGTGTTCAGTACTGTTTATTGAACTGTACTGAAAAACTTTTGGAAGGAGTGAAGGTGCTATGAATGTACAATTTAAGAAAGGTGTCCTGGAACTGTGTGTTCTGGTGTTACTGGATAAGCAGGATCGCTATGGGTATGAACTTGTACAGAAGATTTCGGATCAAATTGAAATATCGGAAGGGTCGGTATATCCACTTTTAAGACGATTGACGAAGGAAGAGTATTTTACGACATATTTGCAAGAATCAACAGAAGGGCCTCCGCGCAAATATTATACATTAACCGAAAAAGGGCGGAGATACCTTCAAGAACTGCTGATGGAATGGAATGAATTTTCCAATGGGGTCAACCAATTAATCAAGGAAGGTGTGAACCAATGAATAAAGAACAATTTTTAAAACAATTGAATGCCTCTTTAACCAGACTTTCCTTAGAGGAACGGGAAGATATCCTTCAAGATTACGAAGAGTATTTCGAAATTGGAATGGAAGAAGGGAAGTCAGAGCAGGAAATCTCCAAATCCCTTGGGAATCCTAAACAGATTTCCAAGGAACTGATGGCAACCTATCATCTTGGTCAGGTAGAACAAACGACTTCTGCAGGTAATGTTATGCGGGCAGTTTGGGCAGTCATTGGTTTGGGGTTCTTTAATTTAGTGATCGTTTTGGGACCATTTATAGCCTTGATCGGAGTTGTCATTGCAGGGTGGGTTTCGGCGATAGCGTTCGTTCTTGCTCCACTTGGCGCTCTGTTTAACCTTGTGTTAGGTAACTTTCAATTATTCGATCTTTTCTTCGCATTGGGACTATGCGGGATTGGCATTTTCATTGCCATGGGAATGTTTGTCGCTACGAGTGCTTTAACTAAAGGATTCATTCGCTATTTAAAATTTAACGCTTCCCTTGTGAAAGGCGGTTTGAAAAATGATTAATGTAAAAAAATTATCGATCATTGCACTTGTATTGTTATTGATCGGGGTAATAGGAAGTCTGTTTACGTTTTCCCAAATGACGAATAAGGAAACGACTACAGAGGAAAAAACGATTTCGGAAATCGTGACGGACATTCAGATCGACGCTGACAATGCAGCTGTAGAGATCGTGCCAACGAAGGATAAGGAGACCAGGATAGAGTTGGTTTCAAAAGGGATTGATGTTTCCAAGTTGGATTTCACTGCAGATGTGGAAGGGAAGAAGCTTTCGGTACAATTAAAGGATCGACGTACGTTTAGCTTTGGTTTTCATATTCAATCCTTACATTTAAAGGTGTATGTGCCTGATGAATCTTATAAATCCTTTGTCGCCGAATCCGATAATGGAAAATTGCAAATATCAGGATTGAAAAGTGAAAATCTAAATGTGAAATCTCAAAATGGCCGGGTAGAATTAAATGATATAATAACCGAAAAAGTTGAAGTGAAATCTGCTAATGGAAAAGTAGAGCTTAATAATGTGGAGGGAAAACTAATTGGTTCTTCGAATAACGGTAAAATCACATTAGTCACGAAAGACTTGGATAGGGAAATCGAACTCGAAAGTAATAATGGTAAAATCATGATCAAAACGGAGAATGAACCGACGAATACAACTTTCGATGTTCATGTTGACAATGGGAGAGTGGATATCCTTGGTAAGTATGAGGGCGATACTGTCATTGGCAAAGGTGAAAATCTAGTTAAATTGGAAACGAATAATGGTAAAATCGAGATAACGAAATAGTCGTGAAGCATGAAAAGCCGATCCAATTGGGATCGGCTTTTTTCAGTTATGCATCCCCTTTTCTTAAGGAGATAAGGAAAAACATGTAAAGTTTTTCCTTTTAGATGTTTTTGGAATTTAATAAGATAGGGTGTAGAACCATCCTTCACTTGCAGAATGGTTGTTTCAGGGGATGTTTTATGAAAATTTGAATGTAAGGAAAATCCATTATACTGGCGGGATGCGTTTCAGCTAAGATCCGTTACGGATGAATAGAGGCAATGGTTTAATGCATTACAGCATGGAGAATCTAAATTATTGGTTTGCATACGGAAGGTAAGTGGACGGAAATGATCATGAATGTTAAAGGGGGAGCCCTATGTCATATTGGGCTTTTATTTATATATATATATTTAGGTACACGAAATAAATCATTCGCTTATTTTAACCAATTTTAGTAAACTGGCAATGACTATTATAATTAGAAGGTGAAGGAATATGAGGGAAACCTTAGTGGATGAACGGGTAAGAGGGACTGATAAAATCTGGACACGTGATTTCATCATGATCTGTTTGGCAAATATGTGCATCTTCATGGGTTTTCAAATGACGATGCCGACCCTCCCGTTGTTTGTGGAACAGCTTGGCGGTGATGATCGTCTTGTGGGGGCTGTCCTTGGAATCTTCACTTTTTCGGCCTTGCTTGTCCGGCCAATTGCCGGAAGATTATTGGAGACGAAAGGAAGGCGCATCGTTTTTCTTGCTGGGTTAGCCATTTTTGCATTGTCAGTGGGTTCCTTCGGTTTCATGGGGAGCATCGGCTTGTTATTCATGATGCGGATTGTACAGGGCGTCGGCTGGGGATTTTCTTCAACGGCTTCAGGAACGATTGCTTCCGATATAATCCCTGCGAAACGGCGTGGTGAGGGGATGGGGTATTACGGATTATCGGGTAACTTAGCACTGGCATTCGGGCCATCATTGGGTCTTTTCCTAGTTACGGTCCTTCCGTTTCAAGAGTTGTTTTTGATCTGCTCTTTATTAGGATTGCTTGCCATCATTGCAGCATCACTTATTCGGTATCAAAAAGTGGAAAGTGATCCTTCGGCGGCTGTCAGAGCCAAAAGGTTTGATATTTATGAAAAAAGTGCCCTTCAGCCATCTTTGCTCATTTTCTTCATCTCCGTTACATTTGGTGGAATTGCAACCTTCCTTCCCCTGTATACAGCGGAAAAAGGTGTAGATGGAATTCAGTGGTACTTTTTAGTATATGCAATGGCCCTTATGGTCACGAGATTATTCGCGGGCCGACTATATGACAGAAGGGGACATCGAGCCGTATTCGTGCCTTCAACGGTACTCATCATGGCTGGAATGCTGCTGCTTGCATGGATGCCGAGTGAAGCAGTACTTTACATTGCGGCAGTGCTTTATGGATTTGGATTCGGTTCTGTTCAGCCGGCGCTGCAGGCATGGTCGATTGAAAAGACGGCACCCAATCGGAAGGCGATGGCGAATGCCACATACTTTTCATTTTTCGATCTTGGAGTGGGCATAGGTGCCATCGTGTTCGGGCAGATTGGCTTCCTCTTCGGATATAGGAGCATCTATATCACGGCGGCTGCCTCGATTTTCATTTCGATGATCGTTTATTTATTCATCATCAGGAGCGAGGATAAAGGAAAATCAATATAAGGATGTTGAATGGCTTCAATGGAAGTCATTCTTTTTTTTTTGAGTCAACAGGAACACCCTTTGTGCATTATCCTAAATATTTTAAAAATGGAAAAACTTTGTTATTATCGAAAAGAGATTATACATAAGATGATAGAAGGTCTATTTGAAGGAAGGGGAAGCTTGGAATGAATGACTCTTCAAACGAAGAAATGACATTAGAAAGAAGGAAGCGTATTTTCCAAGAAGAGCTGGATGTATTATGGGAAAGGCGGCTCATCCCTAAATCAGAATATATCCGGATTAGCAGGGCTTACAATCGGCATTTCCAATTAGCCCTCCATAAACAAAAGCGCTTAGAGCAAGAAAAGAAGAAATCCACCCATGGAACTGAAACGATAATCGGTGAAAATGCCGATAAGAGGAGGATTCAGGATAGCCTGATCGAAGAATCTTCATTCCAATTAAGGGAATCCAGTGGATTGAATGAAGCGCCTACTGAATCTGGTTTCGAGGAGAGCCTTGAACCTGTCAAGGAGAGCAATGATAGGAAACCGGTTATTCAAAAGCAGGCCATCAAGCGGGAGAAACCGGTAAAACCGGCAAAGCCGAAGAAAACACCTGAACAAATCAGGGAACGGAATATTTCTGTCATCCTGCTCACTGGGGTCATATTGCTTCTGTTTGGCGGGTTGATTTTAGCAACCACTTCATGGGGGGATCTGAATGCGGTCCTGAAAGTTTTCTTCATTGGAATGGTTTCCGTCATTTTTGCAGGGATGGCCTTCATCGCGTCGAAGCTGAAAATTAAACAAACCGCTTTTGCATTCCTGACGCTAGCGGGGCTGTTCATTCCGATTACGATATTATCAGCTTCATATTATCGGATTTTTGGAGAGTACCTTTCACTTAATGGTGATGGGCGGGGGCTTCTGGGGTTTCTTGGGGGATTACTTTGCTTAGCCATTTATTGTAGGATTGCTGACTACTTCAAGTCGAAAATATTCATTTTCATTTCAATATTCACTTTTGCCATTACCTGCTATTTCGGATTGGCTTTTGCGACGCCGACAATCGAGTGGATGTTTTTGGCGATTGGCATTCTTAATTTAATACTAGTATGGAATATGGAGCAATTGAAAAATCAAAAAGCCTTAACGTTATTCAAACCATACATTTTTCAATTCATCCAGTTTAAGCTCATCGTGGAAGCCTTTGTGATCCTGACGTTATTTTCAAGTAACTTGGTGTATTCCCTAACGTTGATGGTCTTTTCTGTTTTGTTTTTGATTTTTTCGGTCAAATTCCAAAAAAAATATTATGAAATGGCTTTTAGCGCCGTTTTCACGTATGGATATATCCATCTTGTTTATAACTCGTTTTTAAGTGAGTACATGATCACCGCATTTGCATTTGTACCAATCATCTTTACTATGCTATCGAAATATCTGGCTAAAGCCAAAAGGACTAACCTTTCGAAGAACTTCATGATTACCAGTTTGATTGAGAGCGGGATCGTTTTCTTATATAGTAACGCGATGGTGTACCAGGATAACTATGCGCAAATATTCATCGCGCTCATGTTAGTATCCGCACAGCTTGCTTATGTTTCCCTTCATTCGGGAAATTCAAGCTTCACGTACCCGGCTGTTGTTGTTTTCGACTTAGCGTTCCTATATCTTTTCTTTGCCTTGCCAATCTCTTTTTCTACCATTTTAAATCTGTTATTTGTTGTTCAGGTCATTCAATATCTTGGAGTATATCTATATAACCGTCACCCAAGGTACAGCCTGTTTAAGAAGAGTATCTTACTTATCTCCCCAATGATCATGCTAGTGATACTGACCAGTAAATTGAGCGAAATGGCTTGGCTTGCTGTTAGTGCAGAGCTCGCCATGATCTCTGGGCTTTTCTTCATCACCTATATAAAAGACGAATCAAAGCATATGAAGGAAAACGCCATATACGGATTTCCGATCACTTTCATACTGGCTTTGGTTGCTTTCTATCCATATTTGCTGGAAAGCGGAGGGTGGGTCCAATCAAATATCCCGCTCAGCGTCTATTTAATGGGTGTTTCACTGATTTCCATCGGTGCAGCTTACACATTTAAAAAGGGATACCATAAATTGTTTCCAGTTTTTGCGTATAGCGGACAGATTCTTTCCTTCCTTTCCTTGATTTCGATTCCCTTCGATTCAATGAATCCTTTGGAGGCAAGCGGAGTGATTGCCGTAGCTACTGCAATAAACAGCTGGTCCGTCCATATACATCGGAAGCAAATATTCTGGGTGCCTGTCGTGATTACAAGTGCCAGCCTATATGCCTCACTCTACGATGTTTTTGATTTTGCTTCAATGGAGCTGAGGATTGCGTTCGTGTTGCTCGGCCCCATTATCTTTTTCCTATTAGGAGAATGGCTTGGGAAATATTCAAAAAATGGGAAATTGTACTTCCAATATACGAGTCACCTTGCCAATTTACTGGCGATTCCCGTTGGCTATTTGCTCATCATCCATACGGAAAGTTCTCCATTCCTATATGTTGCACAACTCTTGATTTATATTTTGAGTGCTTTAAGGGCACATGTGAAATGGGAAAAATACGTTTTTACTTACCTAGGGTTTTCGACCCTTTTCCTACAGGTCCATTTATTTGTGGTAAACGTCGAGCAAATAGTATTCATTACATCAATATGCATGATGATTACAGTAGGACTCATAACCATTCTGTGGGGGTTATCCAATAAGAATTGGAAAGGCATCATGGAGTATTACCTTATTCCATTCATTCATTTAGGGATAAGCATATCCATTTTGGAAATGGCGATCCGGGACTTTCCACTTAACCGCGAGTTAGTCTGGGTAGGAGTGATGACTGTACAGCTCTTGTTTGCCTGGTATCTGCTCATGCAAAGGAACTGGCGGAACTATGTTGCCGCTCCTCTAAGCCTGGCCTTCATCTTCTATAATTTGTATGTAAATACATTGCCTCTGGTTATGGCGTTTATCGTATTGCTTGTATGTATGGTTGTGATGTTGATGGCTAGCAGACGCCTTTTCAAAGGATTGCTCAACGAAGAGGGAACGAAGAGAGTCATTGATTATTATCGGATTTTTGGCTTGCTATATCTGTGTACTCTGAATCTGGAAGTGTTTACGAGTGACTCAGATTCTGTGATTTTGGGGATTTTTGTTTCCCTGCTGTTGCCTAGCTACTTCATCCTGATAGGAAGATTCACAATCTATAAGAAAGAAAAAAGCATTTACTCGGGAATAGCGGCCATCATCGGCCTTTTCCCGTTCATCAATATCATAGATTATGCCCATACACTTCCAATCGTCATGAGTTTGGCTGTTCTTTTTGGCTGTATGGCAGGAATGTTGTTGTTAAGCAGGCTGTATTCCAGCGGATTACTCAAGAAAAACGGATCAGGCATCATCAGCTTTGATCCTTTCAGGATTTATGGTTTACTCTTTTTGATCGATATGAATGCAGAGGTTTTTAATGATACTAAACATCAGTTACTCCAGATCTTTGTATCGCTGCTGTTAACCGCTTATTTCATTTTCCTGAGAAGCTTGACAGCGGAAAAGCTAGAAAGGAAAATCTATTCCAATATTGCTGCACTAGTCAGTCTGTATCCCTTCCTGATCATAGTTGGCTATGCCGACAGCTTATCTGTTGTAATGGGCTTGCTATTCCTTTTTGGCTGTATGTCAGGGATGCTGCTTTTAAGCTGGCGTTATTTCGATGGTTTAATCAAAAAGGAAGAAACAGGAATTACCTTCGATGCATACAGGATATATGGCCTGCTGTTTTTACTGGCCATGAATAGGGGAATCCTAGCAACTGAAACATCAAGCCAGTTACTTCAGGTTTTCGTCTCGTTCATGATCACGGTTTACTTCATCTTGATTGGAAGTTTCTCAAAGGATGTAAAAGAAAAGGGCATCTACGTTTGGCTGACGGGAGTTCTCAGTTTGTATCCGTATAGGATCATCATCATGTACGCGGACACATTACAGCCTTTCGTTGGAACGGCAGTCCTTCTTGGATGTACGGCCATAATGGTCTTGCTAAGCAAGAAATACTTTAAAGGCTTGCTTGATAAAGGCGGGGCAGGACTTCAATTGGATTTTTACAGAGTCTATGGTCTGCTGTTTCTTATTGCCATGAACATGGATGTTTTGACGGGGGGACCGACACATTTCATTTTGGAAATCATCGCGGCACTTCTGATTCCGGCCTATTTCATTTTGATGAGAAGCACGACGACAGGCATGTTGGAAAGAAAATCCCAGATGGCAGCAGCGATTTTGTTCAGCCTATATCCGTATTGGGTCATTGTCGATCAACTCACGATCCCTCCTGTATTTGAGGAGGAGGTGAATATTCTGCCGCTGTTCATTGTCAGCACCACTCTGCTGAGGAAAATATTTGTTAAAGGCAAAATCACACAATATATCGAAAGCGGCATTGTTTTCCTATTGTTTTTAGCCCTGATCATTGATGCAATGGCAGGAAACACCTTATATGATGCCCTCATTATCGGAACCGTGTCATTGGCAGCAATGCTCTTTGGATTCATGATGAAATACAAATCCTATTTCATCGCTGGAACTGGGACCATTTTATTTAATGTCTATATGAATACCAATTCGATGTGGGGCGAGATGCCATGGTGGCTGTATTTAATCATCGGCGGAGGGCTGCTTATCGGAATTGCATCTTTCTTTGAATGGAAAAAACAAAAAGACAACAGGACCTCTAAGGAGGTTCTTGAGAAAAATAAACAAAGGATCAAGAATTGGTTCAATCGGTGGAATTAATGAAGAAGGAAATGGATTGCGTCAGATATCCAAGCTCAAAACCTTGGACGAAAATTCAAAGGGGTTCGGAATTTATTAATTCCGAACCCCTTTTGCCTGTAAACCGAGAGCACTTAAAAGATCTCTTTCTCTGCTTCTATTTTTTTTATTTCCTCTTCCCAATCATGAATTTCTATTTCCCACTGATCTAAATTAGTTTGCAAAACATTAATTAAAAATGGTGATAGGACATTTCTGTATTTTTCCAGTTCTTGAATCAACTTCACTCGATCTTCAGTTAAACCTTGTACTAATTTTTTTTTGCTTTCCAAATTTGCATATACAAAAACTGGCCTGAATTTTCGTATCTCATTATCATCCATATCAGTTGTAACTCCTTTAAAATTGAGTGAAAAACTAAGCACGATCAATCAGTTCATACAAAAACGCTTGGATTTTCCAAGCGAAAAGCTCAAGACGAACAAGAACTGCATGAAGAACAGCTGGAAGAGGAATCAGAACTGCTGTCATGGGAACCGGTATGGCCACCATGATCGGCATGGCCGGATCCGGAGGAAACTGTGTTCGGTTCATTCCCGAATATATCTTTAAATTCGCTGTCAAAATCATCTGTGCTTGCATAAGTGAAATAGGCAGGAGCTGCGTAGTCCGTCTGATCGTACGTTTTCCGCCCATTCAATTCTGTCATCGGGCGATTTTCTTTAAATTGGGAAGTGAAGGCTTCAAAGGTCCGTTCTGCCTGTATACTGGTCGGTTTCCGCATATATTTCTCTTTTAACTGCTCCAGCTCCAACGTTTCAAAATCGCGGAGAAGCGTTAGCCCTTTATCATGTTTGAAAAATTTGCCCCATTTTTGAATGGAATGGGAGTCCACCGTAAATAGCTGTACATAGTAAAAGTCAAAAAGAGTGCGCTCTTCGGGTTTGAAAACGGGTTCTGAATGAGGATGGTGCTGAATGGTCCTACCGATGAAAACCTGGCAAAACTCATCATATTCCTGACTATAGTTCAGCATGATATGCCATAACTCATCGATGACTGAATTAAACATTTCAACTTTTCCAAACACTGCAGCCATAATCAAATAGCGTTTCAATTCACGCCAGGCCTGATTGACCTTTAACTGTGAGTCCCGTGGATGCTTCAGGCGGAATTCAGTATTGACCTTTTCCATATAATCGAAATCCAGTGCTTTATTAAGCTTTTCAATCAATGCTTCTGAAACGATTTCCGTTGCATGAAGATCTAAAGTTTCTTCACGGTATTTACGGAATTCATTTTGATAGCGTTCCATTTTAGCCGGTTCACTTAGCCCTTTAACGAAATTGACCAGTAAAACAGCAAAAATTGCCGCAAGAATGACATAAAAGAAGGTCATTTTTGTCCACTCCTCTTAATCTATGGATATATTGCTTTAACATTATCTTACATGTTAATGGAAGGGATTGTAAGTTGTTTTATCTAAAATGTTCCATTGGCGGAAATTGATTAATATCGTGAGGTTGCAGGACAATACCCTGAATCGGGTATCGTCCTTTCCTTGGCATGTAAGGGATTTTCATTTAAAAATCAAGCGCTTCAAATAATGCCTCATATCTAGTATAGTTAGAGGGGAAAAGGGGTGAAGGCATGTACTTGACAGTAAAAGAGACTGCGGAATATCTATCGATGCCGGAATCTTATATAGAAGGTTTGATCATTCAAAATAAAATTCGCACCGTTCATGATGGTGAGCGGCATTTGATTTTTAAAGATCAGTTTAATATGCATCTTGAACAGATGGAGAAATATAAGAAGGATTTAGCGGATTATTATAACGAACCCATCCCCGAAGATATCGATGTGAAAGATGAAGATTAGCATCTGTCCATTTAGCAGATGCTGAGTTTCAAAAAGGAGGAAGGTACGAGAATCCTGCTTAGAAAAGCGCGTCTAGGGGAAGACACCGCAGGCGCAAGCCGGGGAGGCTCCSCGACCGCCCGCGGAAAGCGAGTGCCTGGAGCGGAAATCAACGCCCAAATTGTACAGCCATAACAAAAGCTGAGGCCATAGCCTCAGCTTTTGTTTGTAGATAGAAGGGGGCCCGGAAAACATATCTTTCATTGAAGTCCCGAAACAATTGACCCAAAGTAACACCTTCAATTCCAAAGGTATGGTTCTAGCTCAATTTTATACAGAGTTGATTGGAGCAAAAGGTACGAGACTCCTTTGGGAAAAGCGCGTCTAGGGGAGACACTGCAGGAGTAAGCCGAGGAGGCTCAGCGACCGCCCGCGGAAAGCGAGTGCCTGGAGCAGAAATCAACGTCCAAATAGTACAAACCAATAAAAAACCTTAGACATACTCGATTTTCATTGAGTTTGTCCAAGGTCTGGCATATGCCGATTTGTCAGATGTTTTTTCATGCAGAAATGGCTGTGAAAGTAATGGTCGAATTTCCGAAAAAGGTCTTTAAATACGTCTGCATCATGGGCCTTACTGATCATTCAAATAATTTTGTTGTCAATGCAAGGTAATTGTAGTAGAATTCCTCAATTACGTGTAAAATAAAAGGTAAATGAATTATAACGGCAGAACGGTAGTTAGGAGATAGGTAAGTGGTAAAAGAGTATTTGCAAAGCGAAGGTTTTTCAAGGTTAATTACATTAATTGTGTTAGTCCTCTTTTTAATAAGCATCGGCAGTATGGTTAATATCGTGTTATTCACATTTGTTTTCACCTTCTTGATGGGAAGGCTGGAGCAAATTATCATGATTCGGCTGAATAAAGTGATGCATATCAATTCCAAGGTTGTTATAAGCTTTTTATATGCAGTCGTTATTTCTTGTTTAGCCATCGTTCTTTATAAATATCTACCGGTCATCACGCTACAATTCACGGAATTAGTGACACAGATCGTTTTCTTCTTTCAACATCCACCAGATAGCAGGGTCATTCAATATGCCATTAATATAATGAACGAGCTGAAATCTCCGCTCGATCTTCAAAAACAGATGAATACACTCTATCTTTATATATCCGATTTCGGTAAACTGGCATTTCAAATTTTCATTTCCATGTTGCTTAGTCTATTTTTCTTATTGGAAAAAGATAAAATCATTCGTTTCACTTCTAAATTCAAGCGCGCCAAATTTAAATCTTTCTTTATAAACTTAAGCCACTTTGGCGTCAAATTCATCAATTCATTCGGAAAGGTGATCGAGGTCCAGTTCTTGATAGCCATCACGAATGCTGTCCTATCCGTCACTTTCTTATGGATCCTTGGCTTCCCGCAGTTGCTCGGTCTAGGGATCATGATTTTCTTCCTGGGTTTGATTCCGGTTGCAGGGGTCATCATCTCCCTCATTCCACTTAGCATGATTGCTTATAGTATCGGCGGCATGCCCAAAGTGATTGCGGTATTAATCATGATTGTTGTGATCCATGCAATTGAAAGCTATATTTTAAATCCGAAATTCATGTCGGCAAAAACGAATCTTCCAACATTTTTCACCTTCATCATCCTATTGTTTTCCGAGCATTTCCTTGGGATATGGGGATTGATCATCGGAATACCGATATTCATCTTCCTGTTGGATATGTTGGATATTGAAGAGGGGAATACGGAAGTACCATAATAATCATTTGAGCAGCGGCCGCTAATATGGCCGCTGCTTATTTTTGTTCCTTAAATCTTTTGAACGGTGGCACTATCTGTTTTCAATATAATATCCATTAATTCGAGTGAAGGGGAGAAAGTTGCCTCTTTCCCCATTAGAGCCCAGTTGCGTTTTTAATTTACCGAGTTAATTGATTAAAATTTTATTTTACTAAAGTTATTTATCGACTTTTTATTGCATAAAAAAACAAATAAACGTATAATATTCTTAAAAGAATAAACTGAAAGTTCTCTAAAGTTAGATTTATCTGTTTTTTTAGAAAAAAGAGAGTTTACGAGAGAGAAGAGGGGATTATTTTGAAAAAGGTTTCTTTTTTAGTGTTTGCCATGGTTGCTTCTTTGTTACTAGTCATGACAGGGTGCGGGAAGGATAAGGAAGTCTCGACAACTGGTAAAGAAGAAGAGTCCAATGGGAAAACACTCAGGATCGTGACTGACGCCAACTATGCTCCATTTGAATATCTTGAAGGCGGTAAGATTGTAGGATTCGATGTTGATTTCATCAATGCCGTTGCAAAAGAAGCGGGATATGAAGTTAAATTGGAAAGTGTTGGCTGGGATCCGATTTTTGTTGAAATCGAAGGTAAGAGAGCGGATGTCGCCATATCTGCGATTACAGTGAATGACGAAAGAAAACAATCTTATGACTTCTCGGTTCCGTATTTCTTATCCACAAACAAAATTCTCGTTCCTGAGGATAGTGATATAAAATCTGGAGATGAATTGAAAGGAAACGTCATTGCCGTTCAGACTGGTACTACTGGACAGGAAGCGGTAGAGAAACTCCTTGGGAAGAATCACAAGGATATCAAAAAATTCGAAAATAATAACCTGGCCATTCAGGAATTACTGAAGGGCGGAGCATCGGCTGTCGTAGCTGATAATACGGTTGTTGAAGAATATGTGAAAAATAACCCCGATCAAAAACTGAAAGTCGTTGAAGACAGCAAAAGTTTCAATGAGGAGTTTTATGGTCTTATGTTCCCAAAAGGCAGTGAATTGAAATCGGAGTTCGATAAAGCCGTGAATGCCATTTATGAAAATGGGAAATATGCAGAAATTTATAAAGAGTGGTTTGGTACTGACCCAGATATTGAAACGTTGAAAGCACAACAATAAAACAAATGGATAGTAAAAGATTGCGTAACTTTACGTGTGAAGTTACGCAGTTTTTTTGGTCTTTAGGAGGGGAACGGAATGAGTTTTCGCTGGGATATTATTTTTGAATATGCTCCTTTCTTATTAAAAGGGACATTGCTTACTATTGGGCTTTCGGTTTCCTCCATCCTGATCGGAACCTTTTTGGGGTTATTGATCGGTTTAGGGAAAATCATGAGAAACAAAGTGCTTGCCCTTCCTTTTTACAGTTATGTCACGGTTTTTCGCGGAACACCGCTTTTAGTTCAAATCTTTTTAATCCATTTTGGAATCGTGCCCTTTTTTACCGGGGAAACGAATGCAGTAACCGCCGGTGTCATTGCTTTATCGTTAAATGCAGCCGCGTATATCGCAGAAATATTCCGGGCGGGCATTCAATCCATCGATAAAGGGCAAATGGAAGGGGCGCGTTCATTGGGGATGACCCATGCCCAAACAATGATACATGTTGTATTGCCACAAGCTTTCAAACGAATGATTCCTCCGTTAGGAAATGAATTCATCGTATTATTGAAGGATTCATCCCTGCTTTGTGTCATTGCTGCCCCGGAATTAATGTATTGGGGGAAAGCGATGGGGAGTCAGTACTTTAAAGTGTGGGAGCCATACTTGGCTTGTGCCTTCATCTATCTATTCCTGACCCTCATTTTAAGTTTCGTATTAAATAGACTCGAAAGAAGGTTGAAAACAGAATGATAAAGGTGGAGAATCTAAAGAAGTCATTTGGCGAAAATGATGTATTGAAAAATATCAATGCAATCGTTTCCCCTCGGGAAGTAGTCGTGGTAATTGGTCCTTCTGGGTCGGGTAAATCCACTTTTCTGAGATGCATCAATCAACTTGAAACGATAACGGGAGGCCATATTTTCATTGAAGGGCTTGATACGACAGACAAGAAAGTCAATATCAATAAAGTCCGGACGGAAGTTGGCATGGTATTTCAGCATTTTAACTTATTTCCGCATAAGACTGTTCTTGAGAATATAATGCTGGCGCCTATAAAGGTCCGCAAGATATCCAAAGAGCAAGCTTCCCAAAGAGGGATGGAACTGCTTAAGAAAGTGGGACTTGCAGAGAAAGCGAACGCATATCCGGATTCATTATCAGGTGGACAAAAGCAACGCGTCGCAATTGCCAGGGCGTTGGCGATGGAACCCAAAATCATGCTATTCGACGAGCCCACTTCCGCCCTGGATCCGGAAATGGTCGGTGAAGTCCTTGAGGTCATGAAGCAACTGGCCAAGGAAGGCATGACCATGGTAGTTGTGACCCATGAGATGGGGTTTGCAAAAGAAGTTGGAGATCGCGTGATCTTCATGGACGAAGGTTATATTATTGAAGAAAATATTCCTAGTGAGATTTTTAATAATCCCCAGCAGGAAAGAACTAAAGCCTTTTTGAGTAAAGTCCTTTAATTACACGTAAAGAAAAAAACCTTCCATTATGGGAGGTTTTTTTTCGGGGCATATCAGGGGGCTTCATTTTATGCATGAAGCTCCTAAAAGCGATTCAGGGCTTTTACCGAGCACAAGCATACTGATTTTTGCATATCCAATATTTTTACTTTGGGAGAAGGTCTGAAGTAATACCTGGATATTCGGATCATCCTTTAACTTTTGAACTTCCTCAATATATAATTCGATAACGGAGGGCATAACGAATTCAGGGGTGTATTCGTTAGGGTTTTCATCCATGATTAATGTGCCCATAAATTGATATTTAAATTGGAGAGCCCGTGTTAAGGCAACGACATGGAGCAGTTTATTAAATAGTTCGGGGTATGAATATTTAATTTTCTCCAGAGCTGCTTCTGATGCCTGTAACTCATCGACATTAGATAAAGTGATCATGAATATCTCCTTTTTAGAACATATGGAATCCATCAGCATTCAACGTGCTTTTTACTCATACTAGTCTACCCCCGCCGTAACTCATTGTAAAATGGTTAGATGTTATCACGTGCATAACCCAAATCTATGATAGTGCTTTCATCAATCTTGCTGGATAATCCACTACTTATGGGACAATGCTTCCCTAGTATATTTCAGCCATTCTTTTGCAGCGTATGAAAGGTAATGGTCCTTACGCCATATAAATCCTAAATTCCAGCTAATGGAGGGGTTTCTAACCTTGATTGTCTTTACGCGATCATCATGACGGCATAAACTTTCAGGTAATAGAGCAACGCCAAGTTTACAGTAAACCATTTCCTCAATAAAATCCCATCGTGAACTTTCCGTGACGATATGTGGAGAAAAACCAGCTTCACTACAGGATGAAATGATGAGATCTCGAAGGACGTAATCTTTATTGAATAAGATGAAAGATTCCTTTTCCAGGTCGGCCAAATCAATTTCTTTCACACAAGCATGGGGATGGGAGGGATGAACTATCAAGTTGATGTCTTCTTCCAAAAAAGCAAAATGGTGAAAAAGCGCGTTGTTGGTTGGCAGGACTATTACTCCTATATCGATTAAATCATTTTGGACGGATTCTTCTATTTTCTTTGAACCATCCTCTACTAATTGAAAGGTGATATTGGGATAGTCCTGGTGAAAACGGCTAAGAATTCGGGGGAAGAAAGAAGCGTCGATGATCGGCGGCAGCCCGATGCGTATATGTCCCTTTTTTAAACCTAATAAATTGTCCATTTCCGTTTCTAAATTGTGAAAGGCCTTATCGATCAATTTTGCCTGGTCTAAGACAACCCTACCTGCATCGGTCAAGATCAGTTGCTTACGTGAACGATCAAAAAGCTCAACACCTAGCTCGGTTTCCAGGTTTTTAATCATCTTGCTGATGGTCGGCTGTGTAATGAATAAATGATCGGCAGCCCGAGTGAAGCTATTGAAATTGGCAACCTCTATAAAGTATTGCAAATGTTTAATATCCATTGCGTCACCTGTTATCCTCGTTTGAAATTAGTTTCATTTTACCCGTAAACGGAAGTGTTTGTAAAACATGATAAGTTTGGAGTTCATGCACGCATAAATAAGCTGGATTCCAAAGGGGAACCCAGCCTATGAAGGGGCTGGCCATATCTGTGTAAATTTCATTTGACCAACAAGACAGGAACTGGAGAATGTTGAACGATATAGTGGCTCACGCTGCCCAGGAATTCCTTGAAGCCGCTCAATCCGCGGCTGCCCATGATAATAAGGTCACAATTCTCGGATTTTACATGATCCAATAAAGTCGTGATGGCTGAACCTTCTACGACAAATGTTTGGGATGCATTCGGGATTTCGGATAAAAGGGCTTCCGCTTTTTTAATCACTTCCTTGCCATACTTAAGCATGGATTCTTCAATTTCCTGAAAAGCACTGCCATATATATTTGGCTTGATTGGCAGTGTAACAGCGTGAAGCACCTGGATTTCGATAGCGGGATCCAGCTTTGCTAATTCAATCGCTTTTTCTAAAGACTTTAGTGCCAACTCAGATTCATCATAAGCAACTAATATTTTTGAACATAGCATTGATCGATCATTCCCTTCTATAAAAAGAATATACCCATAGTATATCAATATAAATCTTCCATGCAGATTCATATATTATAAATTTTGTGAATATTTCATTGAAGTTTACGTTAACGTTAATGTTAGAATAAAGGTAAATAATCCCTTTGCAAAGTGTGGTTTTAACATGTACACCATTTCTGAGTTAGCAAAAGAATTCGAATTGACGACAAGGACCCTCCGTTATTATGAGGAACTGGGTATGCTTAGGCCAATGCGTACCGAAACGGGAAAAAGAGTTTATGGAAAGAAAGAATATGCACAGCTCAAAATCATAATGCGCGGTAAGAAGTATGGTTTTTCGTTAGTGGAAATAAAGGATATAGTCCTTTTATTCGAAAAGGATAGGACAGGCATTAAGCAATTGGAAAAAACGATTGAAACTGCAGGACAGAAGTTAAACGAACTTAATGAACGAATTAAAGAGCTGGATGGGTTGAAGCAGGATTTTGAACAGGTAATCAAAGGCTTTACCGAAACCCTTTATGAGTTGAAAATGAACGATAAAACAGGCAAGCGGTGAAATTAATCTTGAAAATAGGTTTTGATGATAGTGAAAGATGAATATATATTCTAGAAACAGATGGGGTGAGAATTTGGAAATTCAAGAAACCATTGCAGTTGTGACAGGCGGGGCTTCAGGTCTGGGAGCGGCGACAGTAAGAAACATCATTAAAAAAGGTGGAAAAGCGGTCATATTCGACCTCTCGGAAGAAAATGGCGCTAAAATGGCTCAGGAGTTGGGCGATTCGGTCCTGTTTATTAAAACTGATGTAACTAGTGAAGATAGCGTATCTGTAGCATTGGATGAAGGAATAAAAAAATTCGGTAGCATCAATACTGTCATCAACTGTGCAGGCATTGCCATTGCAGAGAAGATCATAGGCAGGAAAGGCATACATGAATTGAAAGCGTTCTCAAAAGTCGTGCAAATCAATTTGGTCGGTACATTTAACGTAATCCGGCTTGCGGCTGAAAAAATGGTCGAAAATGAACCGAATCAAGAGGGGGAGCGTGGAGTCATCATCAATACAGCTTCGGTCGCTGCCTTTGAAGGACAAATCGGACAAGCCGCATATAGTGCCTCCAAGGGAGGGATTGTCGGTATGACTCTGCCAATCGCAAGGGAGCTTGCCATCAAAGGGATACGTGTCGTATCGATTGCACCGGGTCTATTCCATACACCGATGTTCGATTCATTACCTGAAGAAGCCAGGACGTCATTAGGGAAAACCGTTCCATTCCCATCAAGGCTCGGGTATCCAGAAGAGTACGCTAAACTAACGGAAAGCATCATAACGAATCCAATGCTGAATGGGGAAACAATCAGACTGGATGGGGCCATTAGAATGTCACCAAGGTAAGTTGTCAATCAAACCATTGTAAATCTAGAAAAAAAGCCTCCGACAAAGGAATGGAGAGGAGATAAAACAGATGAAGCATCCGTACCTAAGTGAAGAACATGAAATTTTCCGTATGTCCTTCCGAAAGTTTTTAGAGAAAGAAGCAGTTCCCCACTATGAACGTTGGGAAGAAGAGAGGATCATTCCCCGGTCTTTTTGGGTGAAAATGGGGGAACAGGGTTTTTTATGTCCGGACCTTGAAGAAGATTATGGGGGTTCCGGGGTAGATTGGGGCTTTGCCGTTATCATTAATGAAGAATTGGAAAGAGTTGGTTCTGGGTTCATTGGTTTCGGACTTCACAGTGATATCACCGTACCGTATATTTCCGCCTACGGAAATGAGTCGCAGAAACAGCGCTGGCTTCGAAAATGTACGACAGGGGAAATCATTACAGCCATTGCCATGACAGAGCCTGGTACAGGTTCGGATTTGGCCAATATTAAAACGACTGCCATTTTGGATGGAGATCATTACATATTAAATGGTCAAAAGACATTCATCACAAATGGCATTCATTCGGATTTGATCATTGTTGCCTGTAAAACGGATCCCAGCGCCGTTCCGAAACATAAAGGCGTTAGCTTAGTCGTGGTCGAAAGGGATACACCCGGATTTTCCAGGGGGAGAAAACTGAAGAAACTTGGCTTGCACAGTCAGGATACAGCAGAACTCATCTTCGAGGATTGCCGTGTTCCAAAGGAAAACCTGCTTGGTGAAGAAGGCAAGGGGTTTATTTATTTAATGGAAAAACTGCAGCAGGAACGCCTTGTGGTGGCAATTTGTGCTCAAACCGCGTCTGAGGATATGCTGGCTGATACGATTGAGTATGTGAAGGGCAGGGAAGCGTTCGGAAAGTCTGTAAGTCAGTTTCAAAATACTCAATTCAAAATCGCGGAAATGGCTACGGAGATAAAAATGGGGCGTGCTTTTCTAGATCAATTGATCACCAAACATATGGCTGGTGAACAGGTTGTAACGGAAGTTTCGATGGCGAAATGGCGTTTGACGGAGACTGCCAGAAAAATATCCATTGAATGCATGCAGCTCCATGGCGGCTATGGATATATGGAGGAATACAAAATTGCCAGAAGGTATCGGGATGTTCCGGTAGCAAGCATCTATGCCGGCACAAATGAAATCATGAAGAAAATCATCGCTAAGAATCTGGGCCTATAGTAAAGATGAGAAGGGAAGAGAGTATATGCGGGAAGTGGTTATCGTTGAAGGAATTCGCACGCCGGTAGGCAGAAGGAACGGTGTCTTGAAAGACATACGCCCTGATGATCTGGCAGGGGAAGTATTGAAGAAGCTGATTGAAAAGGCGGGCATCGATCCTGCTATTGTCGATGATGTCATTTTAGGTTGTGTTTCACAGTCGGGCGAACAGGCCGGTGATATAGCAAGGGTTGCCGCACTGATAGCCGGATTTCCGATTGAAGTGCCGGGAACGACGATTGACCGTCAATGCGGATCAAGTCAGCAGGCAGTCCATTTTGCTTCCCAGGCCATCCTGTCGGGTGATATGGATGTGGTAGTGGCAGGTGGAGTGGAAAACATGTCACGAGTTCCCATGGGGTCAAATCTTCAAGGTGCTGTAACAAGCCAAAAGTATATGGACCTTTACGAGGTGATCAACCAAGGTTTATCAGCTGAAAGAATCGCAGACAAGTGGGGAATAACACGTGAAGATTGTGATCGGTTTTCCGTTGAAAGTCATGCCAAGGCAATACGTGCTCAAAAAGAAGGACATTTTAACCGTGAACTGATATCAGTAATGGGTACTGATAAAGAAGGAAATCAAATCGAAGTTACGGAAGATCAAGGCCCAAGGGGCGGAACTACGCTTGAAGTGCTGGCTGGATTGAAACCGGCATTTCAAGAAGGAGGTTTAATCCATGCAGGGAATTCTAGTCAGATCAGTGACGGTGCTGCCGCTTTATTATTGATGGAACGCAGTAAAGCAGAAGAACTTGGATTGAAACCGCGCTTTAAAGTGCATACACGGGTTGTTGTCGGGTCGGATCCCACCCTGATGCTAACGGGACCGATTCCCGCCACCCAAAAAGCTTTGGAAAAAGCGGGTCTTACAATTGATGATATCGATATCTTTGAAGTGAACGAGGCTTTCGCTCCTGTACCGATTGCATGGCTAAAAGAAACGGGGGCAGACCCAAAGAAGCTGAATCCAAATGGCGGGGCGATTGCATTGGGGCATCCTCTTGGCGGCAGCGGGGCCCGTTTGATGGTGTCCATGATCCATGAATTAGAAAGGACGGGCGGCCGTTATGGGCTGCAAACGATGTGTGAAGGCCACGGCATGGCGAATGCCACCATCATTGAAAGAATGGACTGAAGCTGGACTATCCATTTATGAATATTCGTAATTCGCACGAAAGTAAAAGCTGAAAAAGGGATGAAGTCGACCATCGGCAGGCTTTGCTGAATTCTTCCTGTTGATGGTGGTTACTTGAGGAGGAGAATGATTTGTCAGTAACGATTAAAAATTTCTTTGATCAGACGGTTCAGAAATTCCCCATTAAAGAAGCTATCTACGACGTGAGAAGAAATATACGCTATACGTACATCCAATGGAATGAACAGGTGAATAGGTTGGCGGCGGCCCTTCAAGCGGAAGGGGTGCGAAAAGGGGACAGGGTATCTACTTACCTTTACAACAATGAAGAGCTTGCAACAGCGTTCTTTGCCTGTGCAAAAATCGGTGCAATCTTCAATCCGATCAACTTCCGTTTAATGCCGGAAGAGTTGGCCTTCATTTTGAACGACGCTGCTCCAAAGGTCGTTCTATTCGAACGCGAATTGGAAACGAACGTCGCCGCGGTTGAAAAGCGATTTCCGGAAACGGCCTTCTGGTATATAGATGAGGATGTGCCTGGGTATGCCAAAGGTTACCGCCAAAAATTGACCAGTATCTCCTCAAAGCCAGATGAAGTTGAAGTTCACGAAGATGACATGTATGCCATCATGTATACGAGCGGAACTACCGGACGTCCCAAAGGGGTCATTCACCTTCATAAAGACATGGTCAAACAAGCCGAGATTTTAATAGAGGCCATGAAGTATGAACGCTCTGATATCGGTTTGATTACTGCACCGATGTTTCATTGTGCTGAATTACACTGCTCTTTTTTACCTCGTGTACAGGTCGGTGCAGCTAATGTCATATTACATCAGTTTCATCCCAAAAAGGTCATGGAACTGATTGAATCCGAGGGGGTCACCAAGTTTTTTGCTGCACCTACGATGTGGAACATGCTCATTCAGGAAAAATTGGAGGAGTATAAATTCCAGAGCTTGAAGTTAGGGCTTTATGGAGCAGCCCCGATGGCTCCATCCCTTGTACGTGCCTGTCAGGAGAAACTCGGCATCCAGTTCATCCAGGCCTATGGAATGACTGAAATGGGGCCGGCCATAACTCTCCTATTGGAGGAAGATCAAATTAGGAAAGCGGGTTCTGCCGGCAAGGCATGTTCCGAACATGAAATCATCATTGCCCGTCCGAATGACGATGGGCCATCAGATCCCGAGGATATGTTGGAACCTGGGGAAACAGGGGAAATCCTTGTAAAGGGTCCGTGTATCATGCAGGGTTACTTTCAAAAAGATAGAGAGACCGAAAAGGCGCTTTACAAAGGCTGGTACCATTCCGGTGACATCGGTTTCCTAGATGAAGATGGATATCTGTGGGTCAAGGACCGTGTGGACGACATGATTATTTCTGGAGGGGAAAATATTTATCCGCGTGAAGTGGAAGATACACTATATGAGAATCAAGGAGTCCTCGACTGTGCGGTACTTGGTCAGCCAGATGATCAATGGGGGGAAACGGTAACGGCATTCATCGTAGCCAAAGACCCAATGCTTGCCGAAAGCGATTTAGAAACTTGGTGTAAGAACAGTAATAGTTTGGCGAACTATAAACGTCCAAGGAGATATATCTTCTGTAATGAGCTGCCTCGGAACGCAAGTGGGAAGATACAAAAGTTCTTGCTTCGTAAACAGTTGGAAGAAAATGTTGATGGCAAAGGTTTGGGGAACCTTCTTTAAATGCCGGGGTCAGCAGCCGATGAAATACCAAGATAGGGTTTAGAATTGCTGGAAAAAGATTTGGATAAATTATTTTATAAATAATAACCTTGTGGAACAAATGAAGGAGAGAGAATAGTTATCCACAACGAAAATGTAGCGTGGTTAGCCCAATCTCTCCTTTATCCACATAATCCACAGGGTTATCCAGAAATAACATTATTTTCATGTTGATAAGGTGAGTTAACGGACTTATTTTTTGTCAGTATTTTCAGAATATATCCACAATATACACAGGGTTGTGGATAAGCTATGTAAATAAAGAGGACCAAGGGGCGAACTTACAGCCCCTTGGGTTGGTTTATTCTGCTTATCGGCGATTATGAGCACGGCGGTCAGCCGCATTTGCACGGGCTTGTGCCTCGATATCTTCCTGGTCAGCCAGTTCGGAAGAATATTCAACGTCAAGTCCGTCATTTTTCAGGTTTTTGGGAACCTGAGGAAGTTTCTGTGTGTTCTTATCTCGATTATGGTGTATGTTATTTCGTCCCATGTTATCGCCCCCTGGAATATAAATAAGCTGGAGATGAATTTCACTAATCATCTCCAGCTTATTTTGTGTTGAGTGGCTGTTCAAAATGTAAGGGAAAAAACTCCAAACCTAACGACGGGATTTCTTCTCGGTATATCCACCAGCTCGATCTGCTTTTTTAAATTCGCGAGCATAAAGAATCGCTTGTGTACTAGTTAAGTTACTTTTTTCTTTATCGTGTTTTTTGAGCAATTAGATCATCTCCATTCACTTAATATCCCTATTTTTTCCTAAAATGACCCTTTCATACGTGGGAATCTTCTTTTAAGATATTTTGTAAGGCTTCTTTAAGGGTTGGAAAGGAGAAGGTGAATCCTTCTTCTTTAAGTTTAGTGGGAAGGACATTTTGCCCTTCAAGTACAAGGATGCTCATTTCCCCCAACAATTTCTTGAGGAAGAAAGGGGGGACCGTTAACCAATGGGGCCGGTGCAGGACAGTTCCAATCGTTTTACCGAATGTATCCATCTGGACGGGGTTCGGTGCCGTAAAATTGACTGGACCTTCTATCCTAGCATCATTCATGCTAAAGATGATTGCACGGACCGCGTCATGGATATGAATCCAGGAAAGCCACTGATTCCCTTTGCCAATCTTTCCTCCGCCAAATAGTTTATAGGGGAAGGCCATCATTGGCAGTGCTCCGTCTTTTTCTCCAAGAATCACCCCGAATCTTGTTAAGATCAACCTTTTACTGTAAGAGCGTGATTTAGCCGCTTCCTTTTCCCATAGTTGAACAGTACGGGCCAAGAAATCATCACCAATGGATTCAGAGGTTTCGGTAAAGGTCTCATCGTCCGAAATACCATAATATCCGATTGCACTTGCATTAATGATGACGGACACTTTGGAGGGCAGTATGGAAATGATCCGGTTCATCTCTTTGGAAGCCTCGATCCTGCTTTCGACAATCCGGCGCTTTCGTTCAGGTGTCCAACGGCCGCTGTTCAGAGATTCACCAGCAAGGTTAATGAACACATCGAGCCCCTCCAAGTGCATTTCCGGCGTTGCCTCCTCGGTCAACCAGCCGATATATGTCAAATTAGTCTGTTTCTTAAATTTTTCGGGATGACGGGTCAAAATATATATATCATGATTTTCTTTTGATAATTCATCAATTAGGGCTGTGCCGACAAAACCGCTTCCACCAGCTATGGCTATTTTCATGAAAACCACTTCCTTTCCCTGTCTTTCCTTCACTTTAACATGCCCATGTTCTTTTTTCATTTTTAGGCATGCTAGATATAGAAATGGTAAACGTAAAGGGGTAAAGTAGGTGTGGGGGGTGGATTTATGCCAAACATAACAAAAATAACAACCCAAAAGAAACGTAAGGATCGTTATAACATCTTCGTTGACGAAAAATATGCCTTCAGTGTAGACGAAGAAGTGCTATTGAAATTTCAGTTGAAAAAGGGTATGGAACTTGATGACCTGCTTTTGGCCGAAATACAATTCCATGATGAAATCCAAAAAGCATTTACCGATGCACTTAATTATTTATCATACCGGATGCGCTCGGAATCGGAAATTCGCCTTTATTTAAAAAAGAAGGAAACGGAAGAGCCGATCATTAAGGAAGCGATACATAAACTATACAGTTTTAACTATTTAGACGACCTTGAATTTTCCAAGGCTTACGTGCGGACCCATGTGAATGGAGGGAATAAAGGGCCCACTACCCTTAAGCTTGAGCTTAAGGAAAAAGGGGTGCAAGATAAGTTGATTTTCGAGGCATTGAAGGAATACCCTTATGGCATTCAAATTGAACATGCAAGGAATCTGGCTGGAAAAGCGGTCAAAAAGGAAAAAAACATTTCCGAACGAGCTTTAAGGCTGAAGGTTGAACAAACCTTGTTACGGAAAGGTTTCCCAAGAGATATCATCCATGAAGCACTTGAAGATGTGACGGTGGAAAAGGATGAGGATGAACAATGGGATTCCCTTTGCCACCATGCCGAAAAAATGCAACGCCGATATAAAAACCATGAAGGCTTCGAATATGAACAAAAAATGAAGCAGGCATTATACCGAAAAGGTTTTCCAATAGAATTGATTGAGCGTTATCTTTCCAATCCTGATGGTGATTAAGTGCATCAATAGCCAAATCACAAAATTTTGTTTAATATATAAGTAAATTAATTATTTCATTTGAGGAGTCATATATATGAGCGACGTAAGATACAGCAAGCTGTCTGCCTATGAACTGCAACAGGAAATCGCAGCGTTGACTGAAAAAGCGAGAAAAGCAGAGCAATTGGGAATGGTTAATGAATATTCAGTATTGGAACGAAAAGTGACGATGGCCAAGGCCTATTTGTTAAATCCTGATGATTTCAAAAAAGGTGAAATATATCAAATTGACGGAGATCCCGGTGTCTATTTCAAAATTGATTATATGAACGGCGTATTCGCTTGGGGTTACCGCTTGGGCGGTAGCGGTAAGGAAGAAGCACTCCCGATTTCAATGCTGAAATAAAAAGGAACCGGGGAAGTACCCGGTTCCTTCTGATGTACCTTTTAATTCGATCGCTCGTTTGAAGCTTTCATTCTTTCTTGAGGGTGTGTATTAATACTTCCATCTGCACGCTTTGAAGCATATCTTGCCTTTGCACGAGGCTCGCCTTGGAATTTGTTATTGTTTTGGTTGGGGAATCCTTTTTGTTTATTTCGCAAATTTTTTCTCCTCCAAGCATCAGATTAAGAAAGAAGCGTTTCCGCTTACAACTAGTATGGGTATGGGACAGTATAGTTCATTCTGTAAAAATATTGGCAATGAGGTGGTTCTAATGAATGATTACCATGAAAGATTAACCAAGATACTGCTTGAGAAAAATGAACACATCACGTATGAGCAAGCTTTGACTTGGGTGGAATTATTATGGGAAGATTTCGAAGCGACCTATGCAAAGGCTGGGCATGAATATGCCGGTGAAGAAATGACATCGCGCGTTGTAAGGACCTGGATTGATAACTACGGTGAGCAATTCCACGAATTCATTGCAAAGAACCCTAAATATCAGCAGTTATTAAATCAGCAGAATCGACTGCATTAAAAAAGCTGATTCCAGAGGAGTTCCCTGGAATCAGCTCTTTTTCAATATACTATAAAATAATATTCAATTTCTTCTGCAGCTTCGCTTCACTAAAGATCCAGCCGGTATAAGAATTCAAGATATTCAATTCGCTGTCTAAATGGACCACTGCCACAAACGGGTAATATCCATTGCTGCGATATCTTAGATCGATAAAACGGACTTCGTAATATTCTTTTATCTGTTCGATTTCGAATCGGTAAACCGGAGAAAAGGACAGAAAGGCTGCCAAGTTGATATCCTTCTTGGCGGCTTCGAGAATTTCACTTTCAGGCAATGGCACCCGATCGAACGTATCAAGAATCTTCACATATCCATTATCGGCTCGTGCCACATAATAATTCTTTTCGGTAATCACCGCAATTTTCCAGCGGTGAAAACGCATCGTAGGTGATAAAAGAATTTTCCTTGCTCCAGGAATTTGCTGTTTGACCACTCTTTTTATAAAAGCTTGTTCCCTGAACCTGGAAATGTAATAAATGACGAGTATCCCGTAAATGGAAAGAAATAAATAGCCTGGAGGAAATCCGAAGCCCCATAATATCAGGCCTGCAACATGTATTCCAAAAATGAATGGATCGAATGTATTGATGACCCCTAAAGCTACCCATTTTGACGAAATCGGCCTAAGAGCCTGGGTCCCGTAAGCATTGAATATATCCACGAATACGTGAAGGAATACGGCTAAAAAGGTCCAAAGCCAAAGATGAAGGTAATTTGCTTCAGGTATGATGGCGAAAATTGCTCCGCTAATAATCAAGGGCCAAAGTAAAACAGCGGGAATGGAATGCGTGATTCCACGGTGGTTGCGTATATATACAGCGTTATTCCTTAATTTTAAAACGGTGTCAATGTCCGGAGCTTGTGATCCCAATATCGTACCTGCTATGACTGCACTTGCAGTAACTGGGCTCTGCGCAATGACGGGATCTAATGTGGCAAGACCTCCAAGAGCAATTCCCATGACAAAGTGAGTACCTGTATCCAAAAAACTAACCTCCCTGCCACAATTTGAAAAAAATGGTCTTCTTTCATCATACCGTATTTATATATTAACCATCAAATGAATATAATTTTGATTTATTTCAAGTGACCCGTTACAAATAAATGGATATGAACATGATATTAAAAAAAGAATGGCCTACTATAGGTATTCCCAATTTTGATTAGAGTGTAACATCTTTGGAGGAACTGATGTGAAAGAAATAACGATCCCGACAATAGAAAAAATAAAAATCGATGAATTTCAAAAAGATTTGGTTTCCTGGTTTCTCGAAGAACAAAGAGAATTGCCATGGAGGGAAAATAAGGACCCTTACCGCGTTTGGGTTTCTGAAATAATGCTGCAGCAAACGAGAGTGGATACGGTGATTCCTTTTTTCAACCGGTTCATCGAATGGTTCCCGACACTCGAGGACTTTGCCAATGCAGATGAAGAGAAGGTCCTGAAAGCTTGGGAAGGGCTGGGATATTACTCGCGTGTAAGGAATCTGCATAGTGCCGTTCAGGAAGTGAAGGCATCCTACAATGGGATTGTACCGGATGATCCCGAGGAAATCTCCAAATTGAAAGGTGTCGGCCCATATACTGCCGGTGCGATTCTAAGTATCGCATACGGCAAGCCGGAGCCAGCCGTTGATGGAAACGTCATGCGAGTTTTATCAAGGATATTAATGATATATGAAGACATAGCAAAGCCAAAGACAAGAAAAACATTCGAAGCTGCCGTCAGGAAGCTGATCGATCATGAACATACCTCTGCCTTCAATCAAGCCTTGATGGAACTTGGAGCATTAATCTGCACACCTGGTAAGCCTGCCTGCCTATTATGCCCCGTTCAAAGTCATTGTCTAGCATTTGAAGCAGGGGTTCAGTCGGAATTGCCGGTAAAAATCCAAAAGAAAAAAACAAGGGATGTACCAATTGTAGCCGCCGTTTTAACGAATGAAAAAGGTGAATTTTTAATTCACAAGCGAGCGTCAGAAGGATTGCTAGCTAATCTTTGGGAATATCCGAATTTCGAAAACCATACATCCCTCTTGCATAAGAGGGAATTCTTCGAGAGTCGGTTTAAGGAAATGTATGGCGTCAAACCGGAAATCACTGAATCACTTGTGAGAATTGAACATGTTTTCTCACATCTCGTTTGGAAAATGGACACGTATATCGGCGTGGTCAAAGAGGACATCGATGAAGAGACACTAAAAGAACAGCAACTTAAGTGGGTGAGTGAAGCAGAGATGGAGCAGTTGGCATTTCCGGTCTCCCACCAAAAAATGATGAAGGCGTATAAAGAAAAAGGAGTGCATTGAATAAGCGAATGAAATCGTGATATATGCATAAAAGAGGATATCCGATAAGATATCCTCTTCCTTTTGTTGATTTTCAAAGCAATATCCGTATAAAATCATTCGTAACTGGTTTTCGTTCCATGAGTATAATCGGCCTCTTGCCTGTTAAGTCCGCCTCTATTTTCAATTTCTTTGACGATTTCGCTATGGATACTCTGTCCTTCTTGGTTTAAATAAGGTACCATTTGTTGAAGGGAGTGATGAAAATAGGCAAGTTCACTATTTTCCCAATCCGATTTTTTCATCATCGACAATTCAGTCATATCACGTCCAACATACATAACAGTAACACTCCTTAAAAAATGATTTTTATTACTTGGTGTTTACTCAGAAAGGATGAATAAACAAATGGAACAAAAAGTGGCACTCGTTACAGGTAGCAGTAAAGGTTTAGGCAGAAGCACGGCAATAAGGCTTGCGGAGGAGGGTTACGACCTCGTTATTAATTATGCCCGGAGCAAGTCGAAAGCATTAGAAGTGGCAGCTGAAATTGAAGCGTTAGGGCGAAAAGCCCTTGTAGTCAAGGCAAATGTCGGTGATGTTGCGAAAGTGAAAGGCATGTTTGAGGAAATCGATGCTTATTACGGACGTTTGGATATTTTCATCAATAATGCGGCCTCTGGCGTCCAGCGTCCATTGATGGAGCTGGAGGAATCCCATTGGAATTGGACCATGGACATTAATACAAAAGCCCTCCTTTTCTGCGCACAGGAAGCGGCGAAATTAATGGAGAGGAACGGCGGGGGGAAAATCGTCAGCATCAGTTCACTAGGATCCATTCGCTATTTGAAAAATTATACAGCTGTTGGAGTTTCCAAAGCTGCTCTTGAAGCCCTGACAAGATATTTAGCGGTCGAATTGGCTGCTAAAAATATTTGTGTCAATGCCGTTTCAGGCGGTGTGATCGATACGGATGCCCTGAAGTCTTTCCCGAATCGGGATGAAATGCTTGCTGAAGCGGCAGAACAGACTCCCGCTGGACGGATGGTCGAGGTGGAAGATATGGTGAATACCATCCTGTTTTTAATTTCCGATGGGGCCAGGATGATTCGTGGACAAACCGTAATAGTTGATGGAGGCATTTCATTGCTTGTTTGATGTAACTGGAAAAATTTAAATGATTTTTGTTGGATAGCACTCCTGGATAATGGTTATCTTATTATTTGTGGAGGTGATATCAATGGCTAAAAACAACATGAATAAATCACAAGCAGGTACTAATGTTCAACAAGTGAGACAACAAAACGCGCAATCTCAACAAGGCCAAGGCCAATACGGTACAGAGTTTGCTTCTGAAACTAACGTTCAAGAAGTGAGACAACAAAACGCGCAATCTCAACAGAAAAAAGGCCAAGGTCAAGCACAAGGCCAATACGGTACAGAGTTTGCTTCTGAAACTAACGTTCAAGAAGTGAAACAACAAAACCATAAATCTCAAAGCAATAAAAGCCAAGGCTAATTGCGATGAAAAGCATCCTTCTTATGAAGGGTGCTTTTTTTTGCCTTCCATTGGATTCGACAAATGTTTCGTCGTGTTTACATTTTATGTCAAAGGAGAAAGCTGATAAAAATAGAATATACATACTATAGAAAAAATACAGATTAGGAAGGTGCATTCATGGAGGAATTTAACCGGCTTATAAACAACCAGTTGAAAACGATGGATAAGCTTTTACTTTTACAATCCGAAATCGAAAGATGCCAAGATATAGAGAAGCAACTCCTTACCCTTGAAGAGGAGAGTGAAGCGGTCACCATTCAGGAAGAGATTCAACTTAAAAAGCAGGAATTGAAAAGTATCCATGATATGTTCGAAAAGCAAACGGAAGAAGTCATCCGTTATTTTCAGCAAGGACAGGCAGCCATACGATAAATAACCGGCTAATTTCTTAGATGAAATGGGTGGATGGTCAGACTTTTTCGACTTATTTACACATTTTCACTGGGAGATTAGCCACTTTTGTTTTAAATTTATGAATAAATCGCTATAATATAGGAATATAGGGTAAATGGAAAAAAGTATATATTTTAAATACACACAACAACTGCAAACGGAATAGGGCACAGTACGCTGTCAGGGTGTCTATAGAAAGTAGGGAGAGATAAATGGGGATTGTTCCTGCCGAAGGAGGAAAAATCCAAATCCATAGCTATAAACATAATGGACATATCCATCGTATCTGGGAAGAGACAACCGTTTTAAAAGGGACCCAAAATCTGGTGATAGCAGCGAATGACCGTACTATGGTAACGGAATCAGATGGAAGGACCTGGATTACGAGAGAGCCGGCGATTTGCTATTTTCATTCAAAGTATTGGTTTAATGTTATTGGTATGTTGAGAGAGGACGGGGTTTATTATTATTGCAATATCAGTTCGCCGTTCACATACGATTCGGGAGCATTGAAATACATTGATTATGACCTGGACATTAAAGTATTCCCAGATATGACGTTTAATTTGCTGGATGAGGATGAATATGAAAGGCATCGGAAAGAAATGAATTACCCGGATGCCATCGATTCAATATTGAAACAGAACGTAGACTATTTGATTTATATGATACGCCAGCGAAAAGGACCATTCTCCGCAGAGTTTATTGATAGTTGGTATGAACGCTTTTTAACCTATCGATGATAGAAAAGGCCTGCTGCATAATTGGCAGGCTTTTTCATTGTGTATCTAACCTACACATCTGATTCACTCTTTCAATACGCAGGAACCATTAAACCTCCTACAAATGTTTATGAAAGTGATCCTTTTGATAGTTAATTACCGAAAAGGAAAATATAATTGAATAGTGCATATAAGATTCCCAAATGACCGTTATGGGCTTTTTTAGCATTTGGATTTATTGATTAAGAAAAGGAGGAATTCCGTGGGGAGCATTAAGAGATATTTGCAATTCGTCAAACCATATAAATGGCAGATAATCGGAACGGTACTGATTGGACTGCTAAAGTTCGCGATTCCGCTTTTGCTTCCATTGCTCAGTAAGTATATAGTGGATGACATCATCGGAAACGGTGATCTGTCCAAAGCCGTGAAGTCCGAACGCCTTATATGGGCGATGGCCATCATGATATTCATTTTTGTTGCAGTTAGACCGCCGATTGAGTATTACAGACAATATTTCGCTCAATGGACCGGAACGAAAATCTTATATGATATTCGGAATGATTTATTTACCCATATACAGAAACTGAGTTTTAAATATTATTCCAATACAAGGGTGGGCGAGGTCATTTCAAGGATGATCACGGACGTGGAACAAACGAAGAACTTTGTCATCACGGGTTTAATGAACCTTTGGCTCGATATCGCAACGATCATCATAGTGATAGTCATCATGTTTACGATGGATGTGAAATTAACCATTGTATCCATCATCATGCTTCCATTTTACGCATTTTCGATTAAGCATTTCTTTGGCAAGCTGAGAACGTATACAAGGATTCGGTCCCAAGCCTTAGCGGATGTACAGAGTCACCTTCATGAACGGGTTTCAGGGATGTCAGTCATCAAAAGCTTTGCGATAGAAGACAGGGAACAGGAATTGTTTGCAAAGCAGAACAAGAATTTCCTCGATAAAGCCCTAAAGCATACGAGCTGGAATGCCAAGTCATTTGCTGTCGTGAATACGATCACGGATATTGCCCCCTTGCTCGTGATAGGATTTGCCGGTTATCAGGTCATTCATGAACAATTGTCACTGGGTACCATGGTTGCTTTCGTCGGTTTCATTGACCGGCTATATAATCCCCTCAGACGTTTAGTTAACTCTTCGACGACAATGACCCAGACATTGGCGTCCATGGACAGGGTTTTTGAGTTTGTGGATGAGAAGTATGATATCGATGATGAACCAGGGGCGAAAGAGCTGAAGCATGTGGATGGCCGAATAACCTTTCAGGATGTATCGTTTGCTTATGACGAGAAAGAGGCACCCGTTTTGAAACATATAAACTTGGATGTTAAACCAGGGGAAACTATTGCACTTGTCGGTATGAGCGGCGGCGGGAAATCCTCGATCGTCAGTTTGATTTCCCGTTTCTATGATGTGACGGAGGGAAGGGTATTATTGGATGGGACGGATATCCGTAAATATCAAGTCCGCAGCCTAAGAGATAAAATAGGAATGGTACTACAGGATAATATCTTATTTAGTGAATCGGTTAAGGCCAACATCCTTATGGGACGACCTGATGCAAGTGATGAAGAAGTATTTGAAGCGGCAAAGGCGGCGAATGCCCATGACTTCATCATGGGTCTAAAAGAAGGATATGAAACGAAAGTCGGGGAGCGGGGAGTTAAATTATCCGGGGGCCAAAAGCAACGGGTGGCCATTGCGAGGGTATTTTTGAAAAACCCGCCAATCCTTGTTCTCGACGAAGCCACCTCCGCATTGGATTTGGAAAGTGAACACTTTATTCAGGAGGCGCTGGATATTTTGGCGAAAAACCGGACCACGATCATCGTCGCCCATCGGTTATCAACCATCACCCATGCCGATCGGATCATTCATATCGATAATGGGGAAATTACGGAAATGGGAACACACGAAGAACTTATGAAAAAGCAAGGGCATTACTACAACCTATTTCAAGTACAACAATTGGATTCTTAAGGAATACAAGATAAAAAAGAAGACCATTCCGCTAAAGGAATGGTCTTCTTTTTTATTCTGATACGAACTTGTGCATGCACGTTATGAAATCCTTTTTTCATGCAGCGTTTTTTTTCCAGGAAGGAAATGCGGCAGATGCTTTATTCCCTCAGGCAAGGCGATGCCGACGATGATCAAGCACATCCCGAACCATTGCAATGACGTAACCTGTTCATTCAAGAAGATGACGGAAACGACCATCGCTGAAGGCAGTTCCGCAGCACAAAGAATCGTTCCAAGCCCGACCCCCACTTTCGGTAAACTGACAGCAAAGAAAAAGAAAGGAACTAAAACACCCAATGTGCCGAGCAGCAGACCGTAGTACCATAGGTTCGTTTGGACAAGATTCGTTACAAGTGTGACGGGGTTAGTTGTGAATACAGCAGTCAGCATACCACCCGTTGCAATGAAAAACAGCCGTTTCATGGAAGATTCCCCAACAGCGAATTGAGAGTTGCAGTACATATACAGCGCAAAAAGCAATGCAGACAATAGTCCGAACAATACGCCTTTTAGGCTTAGGCCAGATAGAGGCTGACCGAAGATTGCCCCTGCCAATAATGTACCGATGAAAAGAACGAAAATGGCAATGAGTTTATTTTTATCCGGGCGTCTTTTATTTAAGAAGCTTTCAATAAGGACGCCTATCCAGGTAAATTGAAATAAAAAGACTACGGCAATCGAAGCGGGAAGCTCTGATACGGAAACGGCATATGCCTTTCCGACGAAAGTGGACATCATGCCCGTGATTAAAAGTAATCCGGCACTCTTCCATGAAACTTTATATTTAAACGAAAAGAGAAATATAACGGAGACAATCAGCCAACCGACAAGATATTGACTGCCGACCAGTTCTCCAGAAGAATGGCCATCCATGAATCCAAACTTCATCATGGTGGATAAAGTGCCATATGAAATCGAACCGATTAAGACCATTATGGAATACTTCAAAAGTTGCATATTTTTCACCCCTATAAAAATAAAAATCGCCACCTGCCAAAAAGGCAAGTGACGAACGAAAAAAGGAAATCCTTTTAAAATTCCGTCTCTCAACAAAAGCTGAGTTTAACAAATTGTATGCGTTGCATTACCTTAGCTTAAAGTCTTTGTGAATATTTGTCAACCAGAAAATAAAGTTAAAGACTGCACGTCGATCACTAAGTTGAAGGTGGCCGCAGAGGTAGGAGAAGATCCATTCAATGGCATATAAAACAAAACCCCCAAATGGCAAATTAGCCTAATGGGGGGTGTTTTAATCGCCATTCTGTCGGAAGTCCTCCAATGTACCACGGTATTCCTTGTCTTTCATTTTGCGAATATCAGGCTTTTTTTCTGCAGTTGGCTCATCATTTGGTTTTTGTTTATGAAGCTTGGAAAGAGCCAAACGATAATCCTGATCTTTCATTTTCAATTCATCATTGTCTGTGGGGGAGATGATTTCGGTAATGGAATCATCTGCAGTCGGGAAAGCGGACTCTTCCGACGAATTCTCTTCCTCGACTGCAGTCGGCTTACCTTCAGGTGATAAGGCTTTGATATTGAATGTGATCAAGCCCGTAACCGCTAATATGGCAACGATGATAATTAGAATTATGCCCATTGAATCAAGCCTCCTAGAGCCCGTTTATGAATGAACGGGTGACATGGGCTACCCGTTTTCCTAATGCTTCTCCAAGCTTCAAGTCATTTTTGGTGATATTGTCATCCACACCGGGCGGACAGCTTATCCCTACTCCATAGTAGGAACCATATAAGGCATTTTCCGGGACAGTGCCGGGCAAGCCGACAATGATCATGCCTTGATGAAGCATAGGGGTGATTAAGTTCAGCATGGTAGCCTCGAGTCCGCCATGTATGGTGGCCGTGGTACAGAACACAGCACCCACTTTATTGATCAGCGCACCTTCCGCCCATAGATACCCAAGTTTATCGATCCATGTTTTCAAACTCGAACTGATGGTTCCGAAATGACCGGGACAGCCCCAAATGATCGCATCCATTTCCTGAAGCTTATAAACATCCGCCTCGTTTACATGGTCAATGAGAACCTCAGCCCCAGGAACCGCAGCGGCTCCTTGAGCTATTGATTCGGCAAGTGCTTTCGTATGGTTACCTTCACTGTCGTAAACAACATAGATCTTCATTTTAATTCCTCCATTTAATTAAACCGATTTTTTTACTGGCGAAGGAAGCAAAGGTACATCCAAAGGTTCTTGTTTAGCTTGTTTCATTGCTTTATCCTTCCGAACGTCGCGCAAAAATAGTGAGAGAACGATGCCTGCAATTGCAAAGCCTGTTGCCCAAAAGAATGCATCATTGATTCCCATCACATTTGCTTGACCCTGGATTTGAGAAGAAATCAGCGACATGGCAGTTTCCTGTGCCTGTTTACTAGTTTGATTCATCGAAGTCATGATGGATTGAACGATAGTCTGGAAATTCTGAACAAAACCGGGATCACTCGTACTCATTTCCGTTCCTAAAGCAGTTCCATGGAAAGAAGCACGGGTTGTATAAATGGTCGTCACGAAGCTCGTACCAATGGCTCCGGTCACTTGTTTCAGCGTATTGCTCATTGCCGTACCATGTGTATTCAAATGCTTAGGCAGCTGATTCATCCCAGCAGTCATGATCGGCATCATCAGTAAAGACATTCCAAGTGCGCGGATGGCATAGATGATGACCAAAGTCGAATAGGTTGTTTCCGTAGTCAATTTAGCGAATTCGAAGGTTGTGACGGCAGTGATCGCCAACCCAATTAGTGCTAATGGACGAGGTCCGATTTTGTCAAATAATGCTCCTGAAATGGGTGACATCACCATCATCACAAGGGCTCCGGGTAGCATCAACAGGCCGGATTGAACTGGTGTGAAGCCTCTTAAAGTCTGCAAATATATAGGCAATAAGAATATCCCGGTAAACATGGCCACTGTGACGATTGCAGAAATGATATTGGATAATACGAACATGTCATACTTAAATACACGGAAGTCGAGCATAGGTGTTTCCGATTTTAGCTGTTGAACCACAAAAAGCGTCAAAAGGATCAGCCCAATGATGATCGTTCCCAGAACAATTGGATCCGTCCAGCTTTTGGAACCTGCTTCACTGACACCGTATAGTAATGATGCAACACCTAGCAAGGATAGAGAGGCACCCAGCAAATCCAATTTGATTTTCCTTGGTTCCGCTACATTACGCATACTTAAAAAGGCGAGTGTCATGACGATCATGCCTAATGGCACCATTGCGTAGAACATGACCCGCCAGCTATATTCCTGAATGACCCAACCTGATAAAGTCGGGCCGATTGCAGGGGCAAACATAATGGCAAGTCCAAAGATCCCCATCCCTTTCCCGCGCATTTCCGGAGGGAAGATGAAAAGAATGATTGTCATTACCAAAGGCTGCAGGATTCCGCCGCCAGCGGCCTGAATCAGCCGGCCTGTAAGGATGACGGGGAAATTTGGTGCGATGCCGCAGATGAATGTCCCGACGGTGAATAGAAACATGGCAGCCAGGAATAAAATGCGCGTGCCAAACCGTTCTATTAAAAAAGCGGAAAGTGGGATCAAGGCTCCATTCACGAGCATGAATCCAGTTGATAACCATTGAATCGTAGTCKCAGCTACATTGAATTCTGCCATCATCCTAGGCATGGCGACACTAAGCAGGGTTTGATTCAAAATGACCATGAACAAACCTAGCATTAGGATAATTAACATGGGGGCAAACTGTTTCATTCCCTTGTTTTCATTTACTGTGATGGTTTGAGAAGCCATGTAAAGAAAAGCCTCCTTTCTGTATAACTGTGTAGCCGGTTTATTTAGTCGAAATTTTCACTTCTGCGTTCATTCCAGGCAGAACTTTATCGGATGGTGCTTTGATGGAAATTTTCACTGGTACTTTTTGAGTGACTTTCGTATAGTTCCCGCTGCTGTTTTGATTGCCCATCACTGAAAAGACAGACGTTGTAGCATAACCGATCTGTTCCAATGTACCTTCGAAGACCGTATCGGGATCTCCATCGATGATAATATCGACGCTGTCACCTTTTTCGATATCCTTCAATTTATTTTCTTCAATATTAGCCGTTATGGACAAATCTTCCATATTGATGGTTTGAGCTAGCGTTTGACCTGCTTGAACAAGCTGCTCATCATGCACTTGTGTTTTAACGATCGTACCTTGTGCTGCGGTTTTTACCGCTTCTTTACCGTCTAAGGTGGTTACATTGGCAACTTTGTCATCCTTACTTACACTGTCTCCTTCGTGTAAGTCCCAATCTGCTAGTTTACCGGCAGCGGGGGCAACGATGGTATATAGCTCACCTGACACTTTTGCTTCATCCGTTTTAATGAAATTCGTGCTTTCATAATAGTAATAAGCCCCACCGGCCAATGCCGCTATTATAATAACCAAACCAATGACATTGATTAAAACTAAACGTCCTCTATTCACTTGTTTCGCCTCCAAAAATATATTGATGATGTGTTCCTTTTTTTATTTACGTTCATTAGCTAGAAATGAAATAACCTCCTATTCTAATGTTTATTTATTAATTTTAATAAATATTAATTTTTATAAGTATTAATATTATTAAGTAAAGAGTTTACCAGTTTAATTATTTTTTGTCATGTAATTTATTCGGAAAAATGGTGGGAAATAAATACAGTGAAATAGTAAAAATTTGAATTTTTTTAAGTTTTAAGGATATATGGAAAGTAAAGTTGACATTGGAATGCCATTTAATTAAATTTAAGAGGTAGGATTGTCCTATATAAGGAGTGAGAAGGCTGGAATTTAAATGGGAAGTAACTAATAGTATAGAGATGCAGATTTTTCGGATTAGGAAGAAGCTTAGGGCCATCGTAGCAAAAAATCTTCAGCCTTATGGATTAACATCGCCTCAGTTTTTCATTTTATTGATATTGAAAAAAGAGGGGTCGATTAAATCGACCCAGCTGGCTGACTTCTTAACCGTAAAGCCAAGTGCGATTACCGTATTTGTAGATAAGCTGGTCGAAATGGATTATGTGAAACGGCAGCCCTCTGATAAGGATCGCAGGGTCATCAACCTTGAATTGAAAGAGGCTGGGGAAGCGATTTTGGGGAGAGTCCTTGCGGATCATAACAAATCGATGGGCAAGAACTTCAATTCATTCTCGGAAGATGAGCTGCAGGATCTTGTGAATAAATTGGATACGATTGAAAAGGCTGCTGATAAGAACCTTTTGGATGATTGAATGAGGGCATGCTCTAAAATAGAGACGAAAAAAAGACGGTTCCCGGGAACCGTCTTTTTTAATCTTCTTCGTACTGGACAGATATTTCGTTATCTTCCTTATGGAACGACTGGAAGCTGACGATCAGCTTTTCAAGGTGTTCCAATTGTTCGTCATATTCTATGACTGCAGAAATCAATGGTACAAGGCGGGCAGAGAGGTGGCCTAGGTTATCATGCATTTCGTCCACTTGATTCTGCTGTTCGAAAAAATGGGCGAGCAGCTCTTTACGACTTAAACAATCCTGGTCCCAATCTTCAATCTCCTCGATTGACTTGATTTTTTCGATATGCAGTAATATCAACTGCTCATGCTTGCGGATCAATGAATCAAGCTGCTGTAAGATGCTCCGTTGGAAATCTTCAGGCATTTGATATACTTCATTCTCGAATTTATGGATTCTCTTCAAGGTTTCAAACGCTTTTTTCGTCGTTATGATCATTTGCCGATAAACGACAAGCTTTCTTGCTTTAGCAACACTGTTCTTCTTGAAATATTCCCGTTCCTCTTTGTACATGGAATAGATATGTTCCAAATCGAGTAACTCCGCCTTCAACCGGCTGATGTCCTTTTTCAATAAAGTGTGTTCTGTAGCATGTCTTGTGCTGATTCTGATCCATTTCAAGATGTCTTCCGTTACATCTGTAATGCGTGTATAAAGCTTTGCTTCGTACTTTGGAGGAATGAAAACAAGATTCACGATAAACGAAGAAACGATTCCAAGCAAAACGGATGAGAGACGAATAAAGGCAAAATTAAGGAATTCCCCGTCCTGGCTTTCCATGATGGCAATGACCGTCACGATGGAAAGGACAATCGTTTTATCCATTTTCAGTTTTAAATTGATGGTTATGACAACCATTACGGCAAGACCGATTATAAAAATATCATTTCCGAACAACAAAACGAAGGAGACAGCAACCAATGCGCCAATGATATTTCCTTGAATTTGCTCCAATACCGTTTGATATGAACGGTAAATGGTCGGCTGTATTGCAAAAATTGCAGCAATCCCAGAAAGGACAGGAGCAGGAAGGTTAAGCAGTTCCGATAAGTAAAGCGCTAAAACAATTGCTATTCCTGTTTTGAGAATGCGGGCACCAAACTTCATATATGGGTTAATCCTTTCTTTGTGTTGTAATGGGTCTGGCAAGAAAAGGCTCTATTAATATATAGGCCTTTGCTTAAAATTGTATTCTAACTTATTTGTTAGTACTTTACACTAAAATAAGATGATGTAAACAAAAAGTAATATACAGGATTTTCCTAAGAGATACAATAGTTAAAATCAAGTTTAATATATAAAGAAACGTTAGGCAATTTCTTGATTGCTTTCAGCATTGTTTTTCAATCGTTTGAAGACGATCCCAGAGGTATATGACGGGAAAAGGCTGATGCTCGAAATGAAGAGCATCAGCCTTTTTTAATATATATTTTCGGCATCACTCCGTGGATACAGCAGGATCCGCCTGTTCTTTAACTGGAACGACCTGAAGGAAATGCTCTCCAGGATTCTTAAGCAGTGTCTCTAAAGAGGCCGCTTCTTCGGTTTGGCCATGGTCTTTCAAGAGGGCCGTGTATTTGCCAAGGAGTTCAGCCACATCCTGCAGGCCTTTTGCAGATAGGGACTCAATGGATATCTTTGCCCCTTTCGCAACCCGTTTCTTAATGACCTCTTTGGTTAATCCAGATTCAGGCTGTTGCCGTAAATAAACGACACCTCCTGTCATCCCTGCGCAAATCCATGGACCGGGATCACCTAGAACTAAACCTCTTCCATTTGTCATGTATTCAAAAGCGAATCCCTTAATATTGGATGTTACCGCTATATTCCCGTGTTCCTTTTTAGGAAGCGGTTGTTTCAATAATCCGCCAATGATCATATCCGCTCCGGAAAGCCGGATTCCCGCCCTGGCATCGGCATCACCCTGGGCAATTAGGAGACCATGCTGTGCACCGTAACCAAAGCCCTTACCGACAGAGCCATTGTAGAACTTCCCATCTTTTCCTGGAGATTTAAAGATGGCAATGTTACCGCCAATCGATGTTTTACCGATACCATCCTGGGCACCGCCATTCACGCTGATTGAAATTCCTTCTGTATTGTATGCCCCAAGTCCATTACCCGGAATGGAACCATCCTGGTAGGATAGGTGAACGGGAGGAAGTTTTTTGTATGAACCATCCAATCTGCCCCTAACGCGGTGACAGGAGACCCTGCTGCCGAGTACACGCTGCTCGGATGTAATCGAGCTATAGCTGCGGGATTGCTGCAGTTCATCTACATGCGAATCAAGATATTCTGCGCCAACGGCTACCTGCATGGAGCCTTCATTCAAATATGCCGCCGCTTCCTTATGCGAGAACGGTGTTATATCCAGATTTTTTAATAAATAGGTTAAATCCAATGATTGTTGACCTTTAACTTGCTGCAGCAAATCAGAACGCCCGACGATATCCTGAAGATTCTTCACCCCAAGTGATCCGGTCAAAGATTTGAGTTCTTTTGCAAATGCAGTGAACATATTCGTTAACCCCTGTACGGCTAAATCAAATTTACGTGGAACAAAACGGCGCAGCCCGTGTTCTTTCGCCTGAGCTTCCGATTCAATTTGGGTGGCGATGCCCACATGGCAAGTATCAAGGTGACATCCGCGGCACGTTGTGCAGCCGACTGCAATCATCGAAAGGGTCCCAAAGCCTACACGATTTGCCCCAAGCAGCATTACCTTCAAAACATCCATCGAGCTTTTTAACCCACCGTCAGCCCAAATTTCAACGTTCTGCCGGATACCTGATTCAAGCAGTGCATTATGGGCCGCTTTCACACCTATCTCAACTGGCAGGCCGACATGTGAGAGAGCATGGATTCTGGCAGCACCCGTTCCGCCATCAAAACCAGAAAGCGTTATGATATCGGCCCCTGCTTTTGCGACGCCGACAGCAATCGTACCGATGTTTGGAACGACTGGTACTTTGACGGCAACTTTTGCCTTGTCATTTGCCGTTTTTAGCTCATGGATCATCTGGGCCAAATCTTCAATTGAGTATATATCATGGTTATTGGAAGGGGAGATCAAGTCGGAACCGATTGTAGCATTTCGGGCTTCTGCGATTTTCGCTGTGACCTTGGAACCGGGAAGGTGACCGCCTTCACCGGGTTTTGCCCCTTGACCAATTTTAATTTCCAATAGATTTGAAGAGTTCAGGAGTTCTGCATTGACACCGAAACGTCCGGAAGCGATTTGCTGTCCGCGGGATTTCGGGTACTTGCCCAGCATATCCTTTATTTCCCCGCCTTCGCCATTCATGCTGATCATGCCTAGCCTCTCGGCAGCTTCTGCATAGGCCCGGAAAGCAATCTCATTTTGTGATCCAAAGGACATGGAGGCTATGACGAAAGGCAATTCCTGTTCACCGACCGAAAGGCTGACTTCTTCAGAAGGGACGGAAGCATCTGAAATTTTTAATGATGTCAAGTGGCGGATCGTCGTCGGATTGGATTCTTCCTGTTCAGTGATCTTTTCGCGATAAGCATCATAGTCCCCGGTTGAAGCAACTTCCCCGATAGATTTCCAGATTCTAGGGAATAGATGGAAGGTCTTCCCCATCCGTTCTTTTTCATTGCCGTAATCCTCTGCACGCTGGATGGCATCTGCCTTGATTTTATCAAAATTATAGTCAAGATCATTGGATCCGAAGAAATTAGCCACATTTAGATATTTCGCGATTTCCTCATGTAAACCGATGCTTGAGAAAAGTCTTCCATAGCCGCGCAGCTCATGAATGCCAATGGTGGAGATGACCTTCTCAAGCCCTTTCGTCAAGGAGTTATATAGATTGGTAACCCCCTTATGGTCATCTGAAGATAAGGAAAGGAACATATAATAGGGGCTGATTAAGTTGGCCCCAAGACCATAAGAAACGATGATATCATGCAGTGACCTTAGCGATGCTGAACGTAAAAGGATGGAACAATCACGACGCTTGCCTGTACGGACCAACGCTTGGTCGACCGCTGAAGTGACCAGGTGTGGATCAAGCCAAAGGTTGCCGTTTTGATGGGCAAGGGCATCATCCAGAACGAGCAGCGTTTTTCCTTCATCCACAGCATTGACACTTTCATCCGTAATCCTGGTCAGGGCATCCGTGATGTTTTCATCCTCTTTGAATGTGCTTGAAATGATGTGCACGAGTTTTTGATCTTGGTTATATTTAATGAACTGGTCGTAGCTTGGCTGCGATACGATGGATGAGCACTCATAACCCGTTGATCCTTCGATCAATAAGGGAGTCAGCAGCTCCGTCACCTTTCCTGCCTTATTCGCTTCGAATAGGGAAGGGCGCTTTCCGATGATCGTCCTTGTTGAGAAGTGCTCGGTTTCCCGGTCCCGGTCGATCGCCGGGTTGGTTACAACGGCCACGCTTTCCTTGATGAAATCAGCAATGTTGGTCCGTTGGGGATTAAGTGCTGCCAGCGGCGCATCATGACCAAGTGAACGAATTGGCTCAGCGCCTTTTTCGGCCATCTGTTCCACTAATTGGACATGCTCCCTTTCCCACCCAAAGGCTTTATACTGACCATTATGAATGGCTTGCGTGTTTGTCATGGAGACAACCTTTTCAAAAACCTGTGGCTGTAAGCGGACTCGGTCATTGGAAAGGACGAAACGATCATTGAATAGTTCAAACACTTTATCCTGGTAATCCTTGTATGTGTACAATTCAATTCGGTCGCCGTTCCATTTCAAACCGATTTTTTCCCCTGGACCCATCGGTTTCGGATCTCCGGTATATTCACTGGAAGGGATGATTCCTGGTTCGGAAGTGAACATATAGGATGATTCCGTTTCAATATTCCAAAGCGGGCGCAAGCCTAGAGAGTCGACAGAGAATACGGCTTCATCGCCGAAACGGGAGATGATGCCTGCCGGACCTTGTGCAAAATGACCCCATGCTTCCCTTAAATACGTATATAAGTCTTGTAAGTGCTCGGGATATTCCTTGATTTCATTGATGATTGGCGGAAACATAAGATCGACAGCTTCGAATAAAGAGTAGCCATGACGGCAGATGAAAGTTTCGATCGTCTTGTTTAAATCCTGAGAGTCGCTTCCATCTTTAGCGATGGGAACTCCGATCATTTTCGCTTCATCACGCAATTTGGCGATGGTATTGATTTCGCCATTATGACCAAGCACGCTGAAAGGCTGGACCCGGAAGAAGCTTGATAGAGTATTGGTTGAAAAACGATTATGTCCCAGTGTCATGGTGGAGGCAGCCAAAGGGTCGGCAAGATCAAGATAATAGGCAGGGAGCGTATCCCCCGCACCCATCACTTTGTATACCGCATGATGCTGGCTTAAAGAGGCAACATGGATGAAATCGCTTTTTTCGATGTCGGAAGTCAGCTCAAAAAGAACATTTGAAAGCTCCTGGTTGTTATTGATGGTTGAGGAACAGGCAAATTGCCAGAACACTGGGTCTTCTTGAATGGCAATCGGTCCCAATGCCTCGGAACGGTAGGCTTTATCCGTTTCGAATATCAATGAGAGACCATGTTGGAGCAGTTTCTCCTTAACTTCGACCTTTAAGTCGTTCGCTTCTGTTTTTTTGCTTAGAAATAAGTGGCCGACTATGAAGGTATCTTGATCGACGATGCCTGAATCGACATTTGCCGCTTCAAGTTTCTTTTTCCAAAGAGCCCGGGGAATATCGATATGGATGCCGGCACCATCGCCCTCACCATTGATGAAGCCGCAGCGATGGTTCATTTTAACCAAGGCGTCGATACAGGCAAAGATGTTTTCGTTAGTAGGGATCTTCTTTTTTTCGATGCAGGAAACGATTCCGCAGGCATCATGTTCTTCCTTGTGAAATTCTTTGAATGTAGCAGGTGTCCATTGTTGGGCCATATTTGTGGCTTGAATAAGGTTACCCTTATTCTCTGCCTTTCACCTCCTGTAGCATGTGTTTAATGGGGGAAATATTAGTAAACCCGAACAATAGTCCAAGTTTTGATAGATTGAAAGAAAGTGTATAAATGTATATAAATGTATCCATATCATATCATTTAAATATTCAGAAATCAATTTTTTATACAATGGGATGGATGCTGTGATTGATGGGATTTTTGTGAGGATTGGCTTCAAATGCTAATATTAAAGATTTACTACAGGGAAATAAGAAACCCTCAAGATAGATGTACATCCTGAGGGTGTATAAAAAATGCATAATTATGCTGATTCGATTTATTATATTAGGTTTTTGAATGCATGTTCAACCGCTTTTAGAGTATAAGCGATATCATCATCCGTGTGAGCGATTGTCAAGAACCAGGCTTCGTATTTGGACGGTGCCAAATTGATTCCCTGATTGAGCATGAGTTTGAAGAACTTGGCGAACATTTCGCCATCCGTATTTTCCGCCTGCTCATAGTTTTCAATTTTTTCTGTCGTGAAATAAATCGTCAATGCCCCTTTAAGGCGGTTGATGGTGATCGGAACATTATATTGGCCAGCCGCTTTCAGGATACCTTCTTCAAGGATTTTCCCCAGGCGGTCAAGTTCTTCGTAAAGCCCCTCTTCTTTAAGTACTTCTAAGCAAGCTATCCCGGAAAGCATGGAAGCCGGATTTCCTGCCATCGTACCAGCTTGGTAGGCTGGTCCCAGAGGTGCGACAGAATCCATGATCTCTTTTTTACCGCCATAAGCACCAATGGGAAGCCCGCCCCCGATGATTTTTCCAAGCGCGGTCAAATCGGGTTGAATTCCCAAGTAGTCCTGTGCCCCTCCATACATGAATCGGAACGCTGTGATGACCTCGTCGAAAATGACGAGTGATCCGGCTTCATGAGATAAAGAAATGACTTCTTCCAGGAAGCCAGGACTTGGTTCCACGATTCCAAAGTTGCCGACGATCGGTTCTACCAACACGCCTGCAATTTCATTGCCCCATTTATCAAGTGCTTCTTTAAATGAACCGATATCATTGAAAGGTACCGTGATGACTTCTTGTGCAATGCTTTTTGGAACGCCTGCAGAGTCCGGTGTACCTAGAGTGGACGGGCCGGAGCCTGCAGCGACGAGAACAAGGTCAGAGTGTCCATGGTAACAGCCTGCAAATTTGATGATCTTATCGCGCCCTGTGTAAGCGCGGGCAACACGGATGGTGGACATGACTGATTCGGTGCCTGAATTGGTGAAGCGGACTTTATCCATGGATGGTATGGCTTCTTTCAGCATTTTGGCAAATTTGACTTCATGTTTTGTCGGAGTGCCGTATAAAACGCCGGATTCCGCTGCTTTAACGATAGCCTCCGTAATATGTGGATGCGCATGCCCTGTGATGATCGGGCCATATGCAGCTAAATAATCGATATATTTATTGCCATCAACATCCCAGAAATAAGCCCCTTTGGCATGATCCATCGCAACTGGCGAACCGCCGCCTACAGCTTTGTAAGAACGGGATGGGCTGTTAACCCCGCCAACGATATGTTCCAATGCCTCTTTATGTAAAAGCTCCGAATTTCTAAAATCCAATCTTAAAACCTCCTATAAATATAAACATATTTCCCCTTAATCATAGCACTTTTCTCTCTGGAAATCTGGGGTGGAAGGCTAGGAAATGTGATTCGTACCCTGGTGGAAACGCATCACCCCCAGAAGAATCAGGATTCCGGGCCAACATTTTTTTGGGGGGATCCCAAAACTCCTGTTATGAAAGTAAGGACGGCCAAGATGGTGTCAGGATTTTCGATGTCGAAGGATTGGCGGTTCATTTCGCCCTTGGCTTGGTAATAGATTAGCTGCCCGGTTCCTTTCTCTTCATTAATGCGAAGGTGGAAACTGATGGGTGTGCTTTCGATCGACCCGCTGGAATCCCTTTGGATGACCTGGCATAATAATTCACCGTACTCATCTTCATAAAGGAAGTCATATCGAAGGTCGAAAACGACCTTTTCAATTTGGGATAGTAATAATTTTTTGATATTCATAGCATACTCGTCTCCTTTATATATGTATCTGGTACAACGGCCATTCCCTCCCTGAAAATGGTAGATGACAACCAAGCATTTTTATTGTCTAAAAAGGTTGGTTTGGATAAACTAATTCATTAGGACAAGAGATTACGGAGGATGTAACAGGATGAGTGATGCAATTCAAGTGAAACAGCTTCGGAAGGAATTTAAGTCGGCATCAAGCCGTTCAGGGCTAAAGGGTGCCTTCCGGGATTTACTTACCAGAAATTATAAGGTCGTCCCTGCCGTCAATGATATCAATTTTACTGTAAAAAAGGGTGAGATGGTAGCTTATATCGGGGAAAATGGAGCAGGGAAATCGACCACGATCAAAATGCTGACAGGTATTTTGGAACCGACAGCAGGCGAAATCACGGTCAATGGCATGAATCCACATAAAGAAAGGGAAAAGTTCACTCAGACTATCGGAGTCGTATTCGGTCAGCGCTCACAGCTTTGGTGGGATATTGCGGTTCAAGAATCGTTTAGGCTGTTAAAAAAGGTCTATAAGGTAACGGATGAACAATATAACGATCATATGGAACATGTCATCAAGACGCTTGATATCGGTCCTTTGCTGGACAAACCAGTGCGTAAACTCTCGCTTGGTCAGCGAATGCGCTGCGAGCTTGCGGCAGCCTTGATCCACAATCCGCCTTTGCTGTTCCTGGATGAGCCGACAATTGGACTTGATGTGCTCGTGAAAATGAAGATTCGTGAGTTCCTGAAAGAAATCAATGAGAAATATAATACGACAATCCTTTTGACCACCCATGATTTAGGGGACATTGAAGCATTATGTGAGCGTGTAATCATGCTTGATGAAGGGCAAATCATCTATGATGGGGAATTGCAGAGTTTGAAAGATAACTGGGCTGAGGAAAAACAGATCCATTTTCAATTCATCGAGCCGATCGCATTGAAGGAATTGCAATCATTAGCGCTCCCATTTACCGCTAACTGGGTTCATGATGAGAAAAATCAAACATACATTGCCTTGTTGAAAGAAGAAAGTGATCATATTTCACAGCTTGTTTCAGCTGTCGTATCTCATTTTAAAATAAAGGACATCAAAATTCATGAAACGTCCATTGAAGAAATTGTTCGCAACATTTACGAAGAAGGCACTGTCTGACTCTCTTATCATTAAGAAACAACGTGTCTATCAAGAAGGGGGAGGGCCATGGGGAAGTATCTTGCCATGATCCGCATGCGTTTTTTGATGATGCTTGCGTATCGAACGGATTATTATACCGGCATTTTAATTTATAGCATTAATATCGGTGCTTATTATTTCTTATGGAATGCGATATATGGAGAAAAAAGCTCCATCGAAGGACTTTCAAGCATGCAGATGACAACCTATGTTGCGGTTGCATGGATGGCGCGCGCTTTTTATTTCAATAATATTGACCGCGAAATCGCCACTGAGATTAAAGACGGCAAGGTTGCCATTGAGATGATCCGGCCTTATAACTATTTAGGCATGAAAACGATGCAAGGACTTGGGGAAGGGATATTCCGTTTTTTCTTCTTCTCGATTCCAGGAATGCTGCTGGTAGCTTTCATTTTTCCTATTGAATTGCCGCGCGATCCGGCTGTATGGGGGATCTTCGGCATTTCCTTGCTGTTCAGTTTCATCATCAATACACAAATTAATTTATTGACGGGAATCACTACCTTTTTCTTATATAATAATGCCGGATTAATCCGCGCTAAAAGGGTTATCATTGATTTATTTTCCGGTCTGCTGCTGCCCATCAGTTTCTATCCTATATGGGCGCAGGAAGTGATGAAATATTTACCCTTTCAAGGGATCAGCTATGTACCAAGCATGATTTTTACGAACGGTTACAGTTCAGGCGAAATTGGCATGGCGCTTTTACAGCAGTTAATTTGGTGCATCATTCTCATAATACCGATTCAGCTTTTATGGATAGTCGCAAAAAAACAGCTGATTATTCAAGGAGGTTGACGGGATGTTTTATGTATCGATGTTTTTTCAATATGTGAGTCAATATATGAAGACAAGACTGCAATATAGAGCCGATTTCTTCATGGAAATCCTATCAGATCTGCTGAATCAGGTCGTGAATCTGGTATTTATCTTGGTCGTTTTCGGACATACGCAATTTTTAAGCGGCTGGAGCCGTGAAGAAATCATATTCATTTATGGATTCTTCCTTATCCCTTTCGCCCTTTTTTCGGCCTTTTTCAACATCTGGGATTTTAATGACCGCTATATCGTCAAAGGTGAAATGGACCGGATATTAACAAGACCGATACATAGCCTGTTTCAAGTCATTTTAGAAAGAATCGAGCTTGAAGCGTTATTTGGAGTTGTGACCGGTTTGATCATCATATTCTATTCGGCGATTTCATTGGATCTTCAGCTTGCGTGGTATGACCCGATTCTTTTCATCGTTTTTGCAATAGGCGGGGCACTTGCCTATGCAGCCATATTCGTTGCGATAGCAAGCATTGGGTTCTGGTCGGATGCGAAAACATCCATCATGCCAATGATGTACAATATCGGGAACTACGGGCGCTATCCTGTTGATATTTATAATAAGGTCATCCGTTTTGTCCTTACATGGGTGCTGCCATTCGCGTTTGTCGGTGTCTATCCGGCATCTTATTTCCTAAGAAAAGAAGAATGGTATGCATATGCATTTGCCACACCTGTAATTGGGGTTGCCTTTTTCGTGATATCCATTTTCATATGGAATCAGGGAGTGAAGAGGTACCGCGGGGCAGGGAACTGAAAGAACCCCTTCAACAGATTCATGTTGAAGGGGTTTTTGTTTAGTTCCGTTTTTTCTTTCTTTCAATATATCTTGCTTGGGCTTGAACATATTGCTGTTTTTCCTCTTCCGTTTCCGGAATGACCTGAGGTACGTTTGTCGGCTTACCGTCTTCATCAATGGCAAGCATCGTTAAAAAAGCGCGTGCCGTAAGCTGTTTTTCACCTGTTAATAGGTTCTCTCGCTCCACTTTCACGAATACCTCCATTGATGTGCGATGAGTACAGGTGACATAAGCTTCAAGGTTGATCGCGTCCCCTGTTTTGATGGGGGCCAAAAAATCAAAAGAGTCGCTTGAAGCAGTCACAACGGGTTTTCGACAATGTCGCATAGCGGAAATGCAAGCTATTTTATCCACATAGGCCATTACTTTTCCGCCAAAGATGGTATTATGATGATTTGTATCCGGTGGAAAAACAAGGTCGGTTAAAAAAGTCCGTGACTGCTGTGTTGGATGGGCAGCGTTCTTTTCAATCATTTGCCTGCTGGTTTACTAAAAGGTTTTTACGGACGACTTTTGCTGCTTCGACCATGTTTTTCAGGGAAGCGACGGTTTCCGGGATACCCCTTGTTTTCAGGCCGCAGTCGGGATTGATCCAAAACTGGTCTTTATCCAATACCTTGATGCCCCGTTCAATCATATCGACCATTTCTTCCACTGCCGGCACACGCGGGCTGTGAATATCATACACCCCCAGGCCAATGCCTTTTTCATATGTTTTTTCCTCGAATGCGGAAGCGAGCTCCCCATGACTGCGGGATGTTTCGATGGAAATTACATCGGCATCGAGGGAGGAGATGACATCCATGAAACTGTTGAAGTCGCAATAGCACATATGCGTGTGAATTTGGGTTGTATCCTCCACGCTAGATGTGGATATCAAGAATGAATTCAATGCCCAGTTCAAATACTCGTCGCGATCGCTTTTTTTCAATGGCAGACCTTCTCTAAGTGCAGGCTCATCAACCTGAATCATTTTAATTCCAGCAGATTCCAAGGCAATGACTTCTTTTTCTAAAGCGAGCGCCAGCTGAAAGCAAACATTCTCCCTGGAAATATCATCACGGACGAAAGACCAGTTCAAAATCGTAACAGGACCTGTCAGCATTCCCTTCACCGTCTTCTTCGTCAGTGATTGTGCGTATACACTTTCCTTGACTGTCATCGGTTCGATGAAATGGATGTCGCCGTAGATGACTGGCGGTTTCACGCAGCGGGATCCATAGGATTGTACCCAACCCTTTTCTAAAAAGACGAATCCGCCTAATTTATGACCGAAGTATTCAACCATATCCGTCCGTTCGAATTCCCCATGAACGAGAACATCCAAACCGATTTCTTCTTGGATTTCGATCCACCTGCCGATTTCTTCGTTAACGAATGTTTCATATTGCTTGGCTGTCCATTCTCCTCTATTGAATTTCCCGCGTGCTTGTTTAACTTCAAATGTCTGCGGAAAGCTGCCGATCGTAGTCGAAGGGAGAAAAGGTAATTTGAAAAATTCCTGTTGTTTTTGGTAACGGTCTTTAAATGGAAGCTGACGGCCGGCAGTCCTGTTTTTAACCTTTTCGACATTGGATTGTACAGACCCGTGGTTTCGGACATTTGAATTGGCTAACGTTTGAATCGTAAATTTATTGACATCCACTTTTTCGGCGATTGCTTCAATGCCTTGATTATTCCCTTTGACCAAAAGTGTGATTTCCTCAAGTTTCTCATCAGCGAAAGCAAGGGCCTCTTTCACTTCTTTTGAAAGGGCGGTTTCATTACGAACGGTCACCGGGACATGAAGCAGGGAGCAAGAGGGCTGTAGCCAGATTTGGTCCTCAGCTACCTGTTTCTTAAGTGTCTCGATCAATTCGATTTTTTTGGATAAATCGGATAGCCAAATGTTTTTTCCGTCAATCACACCCGCTGCAAGCACTTTGTCCTTCGGGAAACCAAATGCCTCAAGGTTACTTAAATTCCTTCCTTTATCATGTACAAAATCAAGACCGATTCCTTGGACTTTTAATTCGATGACTTCTTGATAGTGTTCCACGGCATCAAAGTATGTTTGTAGCATGATGTTCAGGTTTGGTGCTGCTTCATTCAGTTTTTCATAGAGGTAAGTAACAGTTTGCATATCATCTTTGGAAATGGATGAAACAAGGGAAGGTTCGTCCATTTGAACCCACTTCACGCCTTCTTGCTCCAACTCCCGCAGGATTTGCGTGTATAGGGGAAGCAGACTCAGGATGATGCCAGGGATTTCCTGTTTATTAAAGCCTTTTGAAAGGGAGAGGAAAGTATAAGGTCCGATCAAAACGGGCTTCGATTCGATCCCTAGCTTTTCCTTGGCTTCCCGATATGCTGTAAGTGGTTTATTTTCTGTTAAAGTAAGCTGTGCCAGTTTTAATTCAGGGACAATATAGTGATAGTTTGTATTGAACCATTTCGTCATTTCTGAAGCGACTTCATCATTGTTTCCCCGGGCCATTGAATAATAAACGGAAAGGGGGACACTTCCGCCTTCATAAGCTGAATAACGTTCAGGAACAAGACCGAACATGACGGACATATCGAGCATTTGATCATAGAAAGTGAAGTCGTTGACAGGGATGATATCAATGCCCCGTTGCTGCTGTTTTTGTAAGTTGCCTATACGGATTGCCTTTAGTTGTGCCGTAAATTCCGCTTCATCGATTTTACCTGACCAGTATGCTTCCAATGTACGTTTCCATTCACGATCTTCCCCGATTCGAGGGTAACCCAAACTGCTGCTCTTCAAAATTCCCATCCTCCTACATTCAATTGATCAAACAATAAAAAAAGCATTCCTAACCGTCAAAAAAGAAAGTTAGAAATGCTTAAAATAAAGAGGCATGCAAAATGCCCCTTACAATTATAAGGTCCCTAACACCTCCCTATCTCCCGTAGGTTAAAACAGTGTTGTCGAAATAGGCAGGTCTCCTGACTTGGGGAATATCATTAGCGGCTGGCCTTCCCGATCCGTTGATCAGTGGCATATTGATTGACGCTAACATTCCCATTACAGTGGCGGGACCGTGCCGGAATTACACCGGACTTCCCTTTTAATCCTAATGAAAATTAGGAACCTATTTCCACATATGAAATTTTGCAAAACCTGCCTTGTTAACTGTTTGCAGGTCAAAGATTTATAAAATAAAAACTATTATAAAAATTTAGACAATCTTAACATATCCGACCAAAAGGGTCAACATGGAAAAAGGATTAGGGAAAGTTTCCGTTTAATGCGTTTGTCGGTGATAAGGCTGATTCCTAAAAAGAATATATTGTTTGGACAGGGAGTATGTATAGAGGAAGTGGCGTTTTGAAATGGGGCGTGGGGGATGACTTTCTACATCTTGATTGCAGGGATCATTTTTTGCATGGTGATGAGCATTCGTACGTTATTTCTTGTTGAGTCGGGAGGAAAGAAATTTTCTCTTGAGGATATGCTGTGGCTTGGCAATTTATATGCGACGATATTAGTTGGATTTGCACTGATATATTTATTATACGAGCTTCAGAATCATTCGGTGATTCTTGATATGGGCAATCGGTTGGATGGGACTTTCTATGAACAATTGAAGACTTCTTTTTATTTTAGTGCGATGACGATGTTTTCTGTAGGATATGGAGATATAGCCCCGATTGGCATGGGTAGGATGATAGCTACCATTCAGGCCTTCATTGGGTATACACTGCCTGCAGCGTTCGTGATTCGTACGGTGATCGATCTGGAGCAGAAAGATAGGAAGGATAAATGAAAGTTGTGTTTCTTTCGATTATTGGGTACTCTTACCATAATGAAAGAAATGGAGGGTTCAATATGACTGTTAAAATTGGCGAAAAAGCACCTGATTTCAAACTCCCTGCAAACAATGGTGAAATGGTTTCCCTATCGGATTTTAAGGGGAAAAACATTGTATTATATTTTTACCCAAAAGACATGACGCCAGGTTGCACGACGGAGGCCTGTGATTTCCGGGACCATAATGAGCAATTCGAGGAATTGAACGCGGTCATCCTTGGTATCAGCCCAGATCCAGCGGCACGTCATGAAAAATTCATCGAAAAACATGGATTGCCTTTTCTGCTGCTGGCTGACGAAAATCATGAAGCGGCTGAATCATTTGATGTTTGGCAATTGAAAAAGAACTTCGGCAAGGAGTATATGGGCATTGAACGTTCAACTTTCCTGATTGATAAGGCTGGAAATGTAGTCAAAGAATGGCGTAAAGTAAAGGTTAAAGGCCACGTCGAAGAAGCGCTTGAAACTCTTCGCGAACTCGAAAAATAAGGGATAGGCAGATGAAGGATGAGAGGATAACGAAGCTTGCAGCCAGGCTGGTTCATCATTCGATACAATTACAGCCTAAAGAGAGAATCCTCATACGGGGGCATATCAACACGAAACCATTATTGAAAGAGTTGATTGATGAAATATACAGAGTGGGTGCTTATCCATATGTGGAACTCGAGGACGATGAGATAAGCCGCCACCTGTTACTAGGGAATGTGAAGGAGCAGCTTGACACAGCTTCACAATGGGCCTTGAAGAAATATACGGATATCGATGCGGTCATCATCATCACTGGGGAAGAAAACAATGCGGAAATGACTGATGTTCCCATCGAGAGGCACCGTCTTCAAGGGGAGGCCATGAATTCCCCTACACTTTTTTATGTAAACAACCGACGTTGGGTCTTACTTAATTATCCCACCAAGGCATCAGCGCAAAAAGCCGGCATGACCTTCTATAGGTACGAAGACTTTCTTTTGAACGTATGCACAATGGATTACGGGAAAATGGAGGCGGCTTTGAAGCCGTTAAAACATTTGATGCAACGTACTGACAAAGTCAGGATCGTTTCACCAAGGACAGATTTGACCTTTTCCATCAAAGGCATGCCGGCCGTCATATGTGCCGGAAAAAAGAATTTACCGGATGGGGAAGTATTTACGGCACCCATAAAAGATAGTCTCAATGGAAGGATATCCTTCAACACACCCACAACCTATGAAGGAATTACCTTTAGTGACATAGAATTGAACTTGAAAAAGGGGAAAATCATTAAAGCGACTTCCAATCGTGATCTTGAAATGAACCAAATTCTGAATATTGATGAAGGGTCCCGGTTTATAGGGGAGTTCGCTATTGGAATCAATCCATACATATTGGAACCTATGGACGATATTTTGTTCGATGAGAAAATAAGCGGGAGTCTGCACTTGGCTCTTGGGCTTGCCTATGATGAAGCGGATAATGGAAACCGGTCATCGATACATTGGGATATGGTCTTGATCCAGCGTCCGGAATATGGGGGCGGTGACATCTATTTCGACGACGTCCTGATCAGAAGGGATGGCTTTTTTATTTTGCCGGAATTACATGCATTAAACCCAAATTCTTTAAAATAAAGCCTTTTTTAATAAGGATGAGGCTTTTGTCCAACTCAAAAAGGGGACACCCGAATATGCTTTATTAAGGGAATACCTCCTCAGAGAAAGTTGCACGGGACACATAGAGCCCGTGTTTTTTTATGTTAATAAAAGGGGGAGATAAACATGTTAATACTTTCGACTGTCATTCCGAATGAAGGTATCCAAATGAAAATGATGAAAGCTTTTCCTGATTTGAACTTCATTTATCAAAAAGGATGGAAAGATGGGCCGCTTCGTGAAGCGGAAATCTTAATTACATATGGTGAAGATTTAACTGAAGAAATCATTGAGAAAGCAGCGAACTTGAAATGGATCATGGTCATGAGTGCAGGGATGGAACTGATGCCATTTAAAGCCATCGAGGAACGAGGCATTATGGTGACCAACGCAAGAGGCATACATAAAATCCCGATGGCTGAGTATACGATAGGGATGCTTTTGCAATATGAAAAGAAATTGAAGCTGCTTATGAAGAATGAAAAGGAAGAATTGTGGGATAGAAAGATCGAAGTAGGGGAATTGAATGGCAAGACCATGCTCGTATTGGGTGTGGGTGCAATAGGAGGGAAAGTGGCTCGTCTTGGGAAAGCCTTTGGGATGAAGACGATAGGAGTGAACCGGAGCGGGAAACCGGTGGAATCCATCGATCACCTTTATGACCTGGATCATTTATTGGTAGCCATACCGGGAGCCGATTATATTGTATCCGTCCTGCCAAGTACGGATGAAACAAAGGGCCTTCTGAAAAAAGAACACTTCAAAGCCATGAAAGAATCTGCAGTACTCGTGAATATTGGCCGGGGCGACCTGATTAAAGATGAAGTGCTGATCGAAGCCTTGGATTCCGGGGAATTGTCTCATGCCATCTTGGATGTATTTGATCCGGAACCTTTAGGAAAAGGGCATCCGTTTTGGAGGATGAAGAATGTTACAGTCACACCGCATCTTTCAAGTAAAAGCGGAGAATATTTACCAAGGACCTTTGCCATATTCGAAAAAAATATGCGTGAATACCTGAAAGCTGGAAAAGACTTCACCAACGTAATCGACTTATCTAGGGGATACTAAGTTCAATGCAAAAATGGGAAAGAATCAAGTCTTCATGAATAAACTAAAAAAGAATGGTTAAGCCATTGAATTATTGACAAATTCAACGTATAAAAGGTACACTATTTATAAACATTATAATTTAAGAATGCATACTTAATGAGAAAAAGAGGTGGATGACGGTGTCTGAAGTTCAGTTAAAAGAAGCGTTGGATTCCTTAAAAGATACCGGTGTAAGAATAACTCCTCAACGCCATGCGATACTTGAGTATTTGATAAGCTGCATGTCCCACCCTACCGCTGATGATATATATAAAGCGCTGGAAGGCAAGTTTCCGAATATGAGTGTGGCAACGGTTTATAACAACCTGCGTGTGTTCCGTGAGGTAGGTTTGGTAAAAGAACTTACGTATGGGGATTCTTCGGCAAGGTTTGATTTTGTGACGACGAATCATTATCATGTAATTTGCCAAACTTGCGGTAAAATTGTGGACTTCGATTATCCTGCATTGGATGAAGTCGAGCATTTCGCAGCACAAGTCACTGGTTTCAATGTTAGTCACCATCGGATGGAAATCTACGGCGACTGTATGGATTGTGCGAAAAAAGAATCGCATTAAAAAAAGTTCCTCCACTTGGTTGGAACTTTTTTTCATGTTTATGAAGAAATGATACAATTGTTAAAGCCTTCTTGAAAGGGAATTCAGCTAATCGACTTAATCATGCAGGCTTTTCCGGTTATATTTTTCATTGAATTCTTCGCCTTCCAACTTTTTGTCAAGTGTCAATGGTTCTTCACAATGCATGCAAATATCTACACGTCCTAGTATTTTTGTAGGTTTGCTGCAGTTAGGGCAGACAACCTGGATCGATTTTGTAGAAAGCATTCCAATCCAGAAATAAACCCCTGTGCTTGCGATTATGAATAAAAGGCCCAGCCCCATGAAAATCGTCATGACAACAGGATGTGTTTTGAAGAAAAGCCCAAGGTACATTACGATAAAGCCAATGAAAATCAAACTCAAAGCAAAAGTGCGTATTTTATTGATTTTGCTAGAATATTTAGCCATGGATTGTCCCTCCTAAAATATAACTTTAACTATAACATAAACAATGGATGGAACAAAAAAGAAATAAAGGATACATATTACTTTTGAATTGAAATGGTTTGGGGTAAGGGAACTAAGCAGGAATTTGAAGAGTTTTGTCGAAAATCTAAAAAAAAGGTTTTGGAGGAATTTATGATGGAAGATATCCTTCGCCCGATTTATCAAGAGCGAGCAAGTTTAAAATCTACACTTGGAATCTTGTTAGTAGAAAAAAGAGATGATAATAGCCCGATTACCGATACGTTTGACTACATCCTTTTTGTAATTGCAGACGAAGCAGAAGAGGCTGTGTTTTTAAAACATTACACATACCAGGATAAAAAGGCGGCCCTGCATATCGTAAAGGAAGACCAATTAAAAGAATGGCTCCTATTAGGCACGAACCGCAAAGTGGTTGACTGGATATATAACGGGAAGGTCCTTTTTGACCGGAACGAATATCTGGACCGTTTGAAAACCGAAATCCGGGAGTTCCCCTTCTATGGAAGGAAGTTAAAGATGGGGATGGAGTTCGCGAAGTTAATTCGCAGGTACATGGATGGGAAAAGCTTCTTTGAAAAAGGCCATCATCTTGAGGCATACAATCATATCGTTCATTCCCTGCATCATTTGGCCCGTTTGGAGATAATAGAACAGGGCTTTTATCCGGAGGTTACTGTCTGGAACCAAGTGAAGCATATGGAACCTGAAATTTACAAGCTGTATAAAGAATTGATCAGCAGTGAGGAAACGCTCGAAAAAAGATTGGAGCTTTTATTCCTTGCGAGCGAATTTCTTATATATTCGAGGACGAATGCAGGTTCACAGCATTTGGTCGAAATAATGGGAATGAAAGAAGATCCGTGGACGATTGCAGAGCTTATGGAGCATCCGGAAGTTAAGTTTTATTCAGTAGACCTAGGCGTTTTATTGGAATATTTGATAGAGAAGAAGGTAATCGATGTCATCAAAGCGGAGACAAAAGGGCACGAGGTATATCATCGGTTTTATCGTGTATCAAAAAACTTTTAAAAAAATTCATTATTATTGTTGACCAATAATAATATAGGTGTTATATTAATACATGTCGCTGCGGGACATCAGCTTTCGCAGCTTCATCAAAACAAAAAAATAAAAAAACATGTTGACAACAGAGTTGAAAACATGATATGATGTAAAAGTCGCTTACGAAGTAGACGACAACGAAATTGCTCTTTGAAAACTGAACAAAACAAAGCGCCAACGTTAAATTTTAAGTGAGCACACACTATCAAAAAAGCAAATGAGCAAGTCAAACATTTCTTCGGAGAGTTTGATCCTGGCTCAGGACGAACGCTGGCGGCGTGCCTAATACATGCAAGTCGAGCGAATCAACGGGAGCTTGCTCCCTGAGATTAGCGGCGGACGGGTGAGTAAGGTGAGTAAC
>NZ_JBFUIQ010000016.1:0-69558 GCF_056401795.1 Peribacillus sp. P4_D6 | reverse complement strand
GTGCTTACCTGAGTGCCGAAAGGAAGAATCCCATTCAAGTGGAGCATACTTATCGTAAATTGTGCCGATCTTTTGTAAAATAAAGAAAGTCGAGTTTATTAGGAAGAACAATTAGTTGAAAGGGATAGGGTTAATAATGATTGAAATGAAGGAAACGATATCATCAGGCAACGAAATGACTAAATCCAAAAGGCTRTTGATGGCTCTTATGCTAGGGTCTTTTGCAGCGATCGGACCACTGTCACTTGATATGTATTTACCGGGTCTCCCCACACTGGCAGAGGATCTGAAAAGCAGTACGTCGTTAGCGCAGCTAAGCTTGACTGCCTGCTTGTTAGGGTTGGCTTTGGGCCAAATTTATTTAGGGCCTCTAAGTGATGCAAAAGGAAGGCGTTCACCGTTAATCATATCTTTATCCATTTATTGCATTTCATCTCTGTTATGCGCTTTTGCTCCAACCATTGAATTGYTTTTATTATTACGTTTTATCCAAGGTATTGCGGGAGCGGGAGGCATTGTCATTTCAAGGGCCATAGTTCGTGACCTTTTTTCAGGAACGGATTTGACCAAGTTCTTCTCCATGTTAATGCTGGTGAATGGGGCGGCACCGATATTGGCTCCGGTTTTTGGCGGTCAACTTTTGCAGTTCACTTCTTGGCGGGGCGTTTTCATTGTCATTTCAGTATTAAGTATCATTATGGTTGCGGCTGCATTTTTTGGGATAAAGGAAACTTTATCGTCCAATCACAGGAGTGCTGGCGGGGTAAATGATACGATCAGGACTTTTGGGAACTTATTGAAGGATCGTGTGTTTATGGGCTATGCTTTTGCACAAGGATTCATAAGTGCTGCAATGTTCGCTTATATTTCCGGATTGCCTTTTGTTCTCCAGAACATTTATGGGGTTTCCCCACAGACCTTCAGCCYGATTTTTGCAATAAACGGGGTTGGGATCATCATCGCTTCACAAGTTGCCGGGAAGCTGGCTGGCAAGGTTAAAGAAGAAAGATTGCTTCAAATGGGATTATGCCTAGCTTTGTTTGGGGGAATATTGCTTCTTGCCTCAGTCCTTCTCGAAATGGGCTTGGCAGGAATCTTGGCCGCTTTATTCCTCTCCGTCTCCAGCGTCGGTATTGTCGGTACAACGAGTTTTTCTTTAGCGATGCAAAATCAGAAAAAAACGGCAGGCAGTGCCTCGGCTTTAATTGGCTTGCTTCCCTTCATATTAGGATCACTAATGGCTCCCCTGGTGGGGTTAGGTTCAGGTGAGTCGCCCTTGCCGATGGGAATTGTGATGGTAAGTTGTCATGTCATCGCCATGTGCGCTTATTTACTCCTTGCCCGTCGCGGGTTAAGGCGAGTTGCTTAAAAAGAAAAGCTGAAATCCTGATGTGGATTTCAGCTTTTTGCCTTTTTGATTCATAATAGTGATTCCGCTCCATCGATATAAACTTCCGTGCCTGTAACATGGGAGGACATGTCTGATGCTAGGAACAATACGAGATCACCAGCTTGTTCGGCAGTCCCCGCTTTCTTCGCCAGAGGCTGGGAGCCTTGCGGATATTCAATGGGAATCGTGATTTTTTTTAAGTTTTCATCTTCCGGGAATGTGTTATCGTGAATGTTCGTATCGATGGAGCCGGGACAAATGGTATTTACCCTGATTTTATATCTTGCCAATTCGAGTGCAGCCATTTTTCCGAAAGCGACTTGACCAGCTTTGGATGAACTATAAGCGGAAAAACCAAAATTCTTGAAATATCGGTTTCCATTGATGGAACTGTTGATCACGATGCTGCCGCCTGTTTCCTTCATGTAGGGAATGGCGTATTTGATGGTGAGAAAGGTGCCTTTGAGGTTGATGGTATGTGTCTGATCCCAATCTTCTGGCTTTATGTCTTCTATAGGGGCAATCACCCCGTTAATGCCTGCGTTTGCAAATACAAAATCAATTTTCCCAAAATGTTCATAGGCCGTTTTGTAGGCATGTTCAACTTGCTCAGCCTTGGAAACATCCGTTTTAATGATTAAAGCCTCTCGGCCAAGGTTCTCCACTTCTTCCTTCACTTTTTCGGCATTTTCGACTGTACGGTCAAAAAAGATGATGTTCGCGCCGTTTTCAGCTAGTTTCAGTGCAGCGCCCCGGCCAATTCCTGATCCCCCACCGGTAATTATGGCAACTTTGTTTTTCATTAATTCTGTCATACACTTCACACGCTCCTTTTAAGTCTTCTATTCCCAGTTTGGGAGTATGTAGAAACATCATGGCAGTTGTAATATAGAAAAATTATAAACGAATATTGCCTAAAAAATCCAATTTAAACAATTGCGGGTGTTCATTATACTTTGTTTTTCAGTGAAATGTCTGTATATTGAGGACATAATTAAGTTAGCTTGAAAGGGGATAGAGTGTTGATAAGATTAGGGGTAATAGGTACAAATTGGATCACGGAACGATTTTTGGAGGCTGCAAAGCATGTAGAGGGTTTATCCTTAACTGCCGTGTATTCACGTACAGAGGAGAAAGCCAAGGAATTTGCCAATAAATACGAAGTACATACGACTTTTACTAATTTAGAAGAAATGGCTGCCAGCGATGAAATCGACGCTGTATATATAGCAAGCCCTAACTCTCATCATTGCCGGCAAGCCGTGTTATTTTTACAAAATAAAAAACATGTATTATGTGAAAAACCAATGGCCTCGAATGCGGCTGAAGTAAGGGAAATGATTGAGGCTGCAAAACAAAATGATGTGCTATTGATGGAAGCGATGAAATCGACCATCATGCCGAATTTCGAAAGTATAAAAGGGAATCTGGATAAAATCGGGAAGATTAGGCGTTTCTCGGGAAGCTTTTGCCAATATTCATCACGCTATGATTCATATAAACAAGGAACTGTGCTGAATGCATTCAATCCGGAATTCTCCAGTGGCTCTTTAATGGATTTAGGCATTTACGTCCTCTATCCACTTGTTGTACTGTTCGGTAAACCGAATAAGGTGCAGGCATCAGGAACGATGCTTGAATCAGGAGTTGATGGGCAAGGTACGATTCTGCTTTCCTATGATGAAATGGAGGCAGTCGTCATGTTTTCCAAAATTACTGAGTCCAATTTGCCATCAGAAATTCAAGGAGAACATGGAAGCATCATCATTCAGAAAATTTCAGGACCGCAAGCGGTGGATATTCAGTATCGGAATGGAACCACTGAAAATATTTCCGTTAAACAGGATATGCCTACCATGTATTATGAAGCGAAGGAATTTGTTGATTTGATACAGCAGGGGAAAATGGAATCCGAAATAAATACATATTCGAATTCACTGTTGACTATGGAAATCATGGATGAAGCAAGAAGGCAAATCGGCATCGTCTTTCCTTCAGACCGCGGATAAGGCCAATCATGAAGGGGAAAAATGGATGTTACTGATAACCCTTAATTGGGTAGAACTCAGTACAGGGATAATTTTATTGTTGGAGGAATGGACATGAATTGCAAAATAAATCGCAATGCAGCAAAGGTCTTACAAAAGATGCTCAGCACTGAAGAAGCCGAAGGGAAAATGATTCGTGTATATATCACCCATATGCATGGCGATCATGCCCATTATGACATGAAGCTGGATACACCGGCAGAATATGATGAAATCGTCAAAACAGATAAAGATATCGATATTTTGCTTGATTCACGTGAAGAATTTCTGGATGGTGTCTGGATTAAATATTTTTATGTTCCAGAAGAAGGCTTTGAAATCACGAATCCTTCTAAAGAACCGCATGGACATCATCACCACTAATAGTAAAGGGGGAGGATTGGCATGAATCAAAAATACGAAAAGATCTTTCAACCATATATATTTTCATCAGGGGTAGAAGTGAAAAATCGTATCATGATGGCTCCTATGACCACTTATTCTTCGGATGACCAAGGGGTTGTAACCGATGATGAACTGGCCTATTACGCTGAGCGCTCGGCTGGTGTAGGTGCGGTTGTCACGGCATGTGCCTATGTATCTGCTGGAGGCAAGGGATTCCCAGGCCAACTAGGTGCAGATGACGATTCCTTTATCCCATCCTTGAGAAAACTAGCTGAAACGATTCAGTCCAACGGGGCAAAAGCGATCCTGCAAATATATCATGGAGGCCGTCAAAGTCCGCCCGAATTATTGCCTGATAACCAACCTGTTTCTGCAAGTGCCATTGCTTCCAGCGAGGAATCACCTGTACCGCGGGAAATGAATGAAGATGAAATACAAGACGTTATTAAGGCATTTGGCGAAGCAACAAGAAGGGCCATCGAAGCAGGTTTCGATGGTGTGGAAATCCATGGTGCCAATACTTACTTGCTTCAACAATTCTTCTCGCCACACTCGAACCGCCGTACAGATAAATGGGGCGGAACATTGGGAAAACGATTGATTTTCCCGCTTACCATTGTGAATGAAGTCGAGAGAACGGTTGCCGAGCATGCAGAAAAGCCGTTTATAATTGGCTACCGCCTTTCTCCTGAAGAAGGCAGCAATCCTGGAATCACTTTAGATGATACGATCCAATTCGTTGATAGATTAGCGAATCAAAACCTGGATTATCTACATATATCGGTAGGTCACTTCTGGAATGGCTCATTCCGTGAGAGTGATAGGACAAAGTCGCGCATCGTTAAAATTTACGATAAAGTAGGTAATCGTATCCCGGTGGTCGGTGTAGGTTCACTGCATACACCCGATGAAGTTGCAGAAGCCATGGAAACGGGGGTCCCTTTTATCGCCCTTGGCCGTGAACTTCTTATGGAACCGCATTGGATTGAAAAAATCAGGTCTGGAAAAGAAGCGGAAATACGGACTACCCTCTCAAAAAAAGATCAGGATGAACTGGTCATTCCAGATCCGCTTTGGGAAAAGTTGATCGGGATAAAAGGTTGGCTCCCGGTAGTGGAATGATTGCTAACATCTTTAATATGTGTAACCCGTCCCCAAAAGGTGGACGGGTTTTTGTATGTTCATATGCTACTAAGTATCGATCATCTTTTGCTAGAAAAAGAGAGATTGATTCAGCGGAATTCTGGATTTAATCATTCCGTGATAGTAAATACTATCTATAAGGCTTATGTTTTACGTGAACTAAAAATAATATTTGTACCAATGAATAAAATATATTATTATCAATTTAATAAGCAGGTATGAAAAGGGAGGATTTTTAATGAAATTTCCACACGATTTTTTATTCGGAGCAGCTTCTGCTTCTTTTCAAATAGAAGGAGCATGGGATGAAGATGGTAAAGGTATAACGAATTGGGATGTTTTTTCAAAGATTCCGGGGAAAACATTTGAAGGTACAAATGGGGATGTAGCGATAGACCATTATCATCGCTACAAAGAAGATATTAAATTAATGGCAGAGATGGGACTTGAATCATATCGCTTCTCCATTTCCTGGGCCCGTATTTTGCCAACAGGTGATGGGGAAGTCAATGTAAAAGGCTTGGAATTTTATAATAATGTGATTAATGAATGCTTAAAATATGGGATTGTCCCATTTGTTACGCTGTATCATTGGGATTTGCCTTTGACGCTTGAACAAGATGGGGGATGGACGAATAAGCGAACAGCTGAAGCATTCGTCAAGTATGCGGAGATTTGTTTTCGCGCATTCGGAGACCGAGTCAAACATTGGATCACGTTTAATGAAACGGTTATGTTTTGCGGTTTAGGGTATTTAAAAGGAGCGCACCCGCCTGGAATCCAAAACGATGAAAATAAATACTTTCAAGCGACACATTATGTATTTTATGCACATGCCAAAGCGGTAGAGGTATACAAGGCACTGAATCATTACGGTGAAATTGGGATTACCCATGTATTCCTGCCAGCTTATAGTATTGATGACAAACATGAAAATGTATTAGCTGCTCGGCATGCCAATGAATATGAAACCTTTTGGTATTATGATCCAATTTTAAAAGGTGAATATCCAGCTTATGTGGTTGAGCAATTAAAGGAGAGAGGCTGGACACCAAGTTGGACAGAAGAAGAACTGGATACGCTAAAAAGGAATGCGGAGAAAAATGATTTTATTGGACTCAATTATTACCAGCCCATTCGGGTGGAAAAATACCTGGAAGCCGTTTCAAACATGGAGCATTCAAGAGAAACATCTACTCTGGCTCCAGGGAACCCGTCTTTTGATGGCTTTTATCGGACTGTAAAAATGGAAGATAAAACCTATACAAAATGGGGCTGGGAAATCTCACCTGAAGGATTTTTAGATGGGCTGCATATGTTAAAAGAACGTTACGGCGATATTAAAATGTATGTTACAGAAAACGGACTTGGTGATGAGGATCCGATTATCGATGGTGAAGTAGTAGATGTTCCGCGCATTAAGTATATTGAGGAACACTTAAAAGTGATTAAACGTGCAATCAAAGAAGGTATCCATTTAAAAGGGTATTACGCATGGTCTGTCATTGACCTTTTAAGTTGGTTAAACGGGTATAAGAAGCAATACGGATTTATTTACGTGGATCATCATGATCAGTTAAAACGGAAAAAGAAGCTGTCGTTTCATTGGTATAAGCATATTATCGAGACGAGAGGAGAAGAGCTGTAAACTGAAAGTGTGTATTGGGGCAGAGCATGTTTTGAGCAATCTTTCTCAAAACATGCTTTTTTCCATTGTTCACTGATCAAGTTTCCGGTATGGGGAATTAGACCAAAGTTCAAACCTCCTAATTCGTAGTCTGAATCTCCGGCTTCAAATTAACTAGACTGGAAAAATGGTCCCGGATTGTAATATTAATGTAAAAATATTCAAAAAGTTGTAAACAAATGTTAACGTTTCTAACAATGTACAGTTTTACGTTTTACTGTATAATGTTGAAGCATGGTCGAGACCATGTCAAATAACCTTACAAAAGGAGATTATATATGACGATTATTTCTTAGTTTTGAAAAGTCCCCCGCTTGGTTTGTCCCGTTGAAAAATGCCTACAATAATTTGATTAATTTCAAACAAGTAACTCCCTCTAAAATGAAAGAATGTCATTTTCATGATGATGCTAGATTCCAATCTAAAAAAACGATTAAGGATGTGAGTTTGAAAAAGATGATAAAAGATTCTAGATTTCAAGGATATAACATGAAGGGTTTTCAAAAAGACGTGACGGCAGGATTGGTCGTAGGGGTTGTAGCCATTCCTTTAGGACTGGCTTTTGCAATTGCTTCAGGCGTCGAACCGATATACGGGTTATATACGACCATCATCGCAGGAATCCTCATTTCGATTTTGGGTGGCTCCAAGTATCAAATTGGCGGGCCGACCGGGGCATTCGTTCCTTTATTGTTTGGAATCGTTATGCAATATGGGTATGAAAGCCTGCTTATTGCCGGGTTTTTAGCGGGGATAATGTTAGTCCTGATGGGTCTGCTTAAGTTAGGTAATTTGATGAAGTTCATTCCCCGTCCTGTCATCATTGGATTTACAACAGGAATTGCGATAATAATCTTTTCAGGGCAAATTGCTAACTTCTTTGGTATGAAAGTGGAAAAACATGAAGCTTTCATGGATAACATGAAGGAACTGGTGATTAAAGCAGACACGATCAATCTATATAGTGTGATTGTTGCGATTATATGTTTTGTCGTCATACTGCTGGCACCTAGACTTTTGCCACGAGTGCCAGGACCGCTTCTGGGTCTGCTGATTTCCACAATTGCAGCTTACTTTTTATTTCCCGATAAGGTGGCTACGATTGGTTCTACGTATGGAGCGATTCCGAAAGGTTTTCCGGAATTCCAAGTGCCGGAGCTATCAGTGGAAGTCATTATCACACTCCTTCCAGTTGCTTTTACGATTGCCTTGTTAGGCGGTGTCGAGTCATTGTTATCCGCTACCGTTGCGGATAACATGGGGGGTACCAAGCATGATAGTAATAAAGAGTTGGTTGGTCAAGGAATCGCGAACATCGCGACGCCATTCTTCGGCGGGATACCTGCAACAGGCGCAATAGCCAGGACAGCTACCAATATAAAAAGCGGGGCAGCCTCCCCGATGTCCGGAGTCATTCACGGAATTGTCGTTTTACTGGTTTTGCTGGTGCTTTCCCCATTTGCAGCGCATATACCTTTGGCTAGCATGGCACCCATATTGATGTTTGTTGCCTGGAATATGAGTGAAAGAAAGGAATTCGCTCATGTATTGAAAACGAAGACGGCGGATTCTGCGGTTTTGCTAGTCACCTTCCTCATCACTGTCTTCACTGATTTAATCATGGGAGTGGGAATCGGCTTATTGATTGCATTCATCACCTTCATTGCAAAAATGAGCCACACGTTAAAGGTTAGGGAAAGAAGTCATGAGATTACCGAGATTGTTCCAATTGATAATTCGGATTCGAAGATCAATGTGTATAACTTGGAAGGACCTCTTTTCTTTGGTTCGATAGACGTCCTGGAGTCATCGATATTGGAGAACTTGGATAATAAGACGAAAGTGTTGGTATTAAGCATGCGCCGGGTAACATATATGGACACTTCAGCAGAGGCAGCACTATTGGCGATCGTTAATCGCATCGGAAAATATAAGGGGAAATTGATCATTTCCGGAATTCAGCAGCAACCAAAGGAATTGTTACTCAGCACTGGATTGTATCATAAAATAGAAAAACAGCACTTTTTTAAATCGAAGGAAGATGCCCTGTATTTTGCCAAGAAGCAGCTGAAGGGTAATTCGGATAAAGTAGTCTAATAGTTTCATCTTGAAGTCACCTTTTCGGATAGATATGTTATAGTATCGTTAACAGTAGATTTTTTAAAGAAGGTGACTATCTGGATGAATGTATATCGGATTGGCCAGCTTGCTGAACTTGCGAATGTTTCGAGAAGAACCATTGACTATTACACACAATTAGGAATGCTGAACTATGAAAAAACGGGGTCAAGATATCGGTATTACACAGAAGATGCTTTAAATCGTCTTCAAATGATTAATCGGTTTAAAGAACAGAATATGCCTTTGACTGAAATCAAGGAACGGTTACAAGTCTTGTCTGAAACCACTGTTGATTCTGAGCAGGTGCTCTTGATGGTGGACAAGCTATCTACAGACCTTAGAGGACTGGAGAATGAATTGCTGGAATTAAAGCCTTTATTGGAACAGCTCGATGAACAGCAATTAACATATGCTGCACAGCAGCTTTCCGTTCGGGGCAGCTCTTTATTGAGTATCCTTGCCATGCTTGCCTAAGATTTTTGCCGAGTTCAACAAAAAAAGACCTGATTGGGTCTTTTTTTTGTTGAACGGGTCATTGAAAACCATTATTTAAAATAACAATTCAAACTCCTGAGTATAACCGGAGCTTTATATACGATAGCATTCCTTTATTTTGGCTGAACTGACAATATAGATCTTTTTTCGATATAGATGAAGGATATAAGGGAATGGAAAAAGAAGAACTTACATATCTACTACTATATGAAGAGGTGATTGGGAATGATTGGATCAATAGTTACGACGGTAAAAGGACATCTTCAAGGTACTATGGAAAACGATATATGCGTTTGGCGTGGAGTCAGGTATGCGAAAGCTCCGATTGATGGACTGCGTTTCCGTTCTCCGGAGCCAGTTGATAATTGGAGCGGTGTCATGGATGCAGTGGATTTTGGTCCCGTTCCCCCGCAGCCGATGGATCGTGCGGTAAGAACAGGGATGAGCACAAATGAAAAAATGGATGAGGATTGCTTGTTCCTGAATATTTGGTCGCCTAGAGCTGATGATAAAAAACGCCCGGTCATGGTATGGATTCCTGGGGGAGCATATATAACGGGAGCTGGATCCCTTGATATGTACAATGGACACTTACTTTCTAAAAATGGAGATGTAGTCGTGGTAAGCATCAACTATAGGCTGGGGGCACTGGGATATCTGGATTTTACCGAGTTGGCAGGTGAAGGGGAAATATTTGAAAACAATTTAGGTTTACGTGACCAAGTTGCTTCTTTGAAATGGGTTAAAGAAAATATAGAAGCTTTTGGCGGCGACCCTGATAATGTTACGATATTTGGTGAATCAGCTGGTGGTAATGCGGTGACGACTTTACTTACTGTACCTTCAGCAAGGGGTCTTTTTAAGCAGGCCATTGCAGAAAGCCCTGCTCCGACATCTGTTTACGGAAAAGGATTTGCGCGCCAATTGAGTGGAAAGTTCCTTGAGATATTGGGCATTGGAAAGGGTGAAAGCCACCGGCTAAAAACCCTTCCGGTTCAAGAGATTGTCGCTGCCTCCCACCAACTTTTACAGGAAAATTCACAGGAAATGCCGGGCTCCCTAGCATTTGGACCAGTCGTAGATGGTGACTTCCTGCCCGATTATCCACTAGATTCGATTCGATCGGGAAGAACAGGGGGTATACCCTTGCTTATAGGAACAAATAGGGACGAAGCGACATTATTCGATCAGATGGCCCCCCCTCTAATCCCAACTAATACGGCGATGATTCATAAAATGTTCGAAAATACTGATCCGAAGGCGAAAGAGCGAATTACGAACGCTTATACAAACTACCCAGAAAAGGAAGCTGTACTAGGCATTGGCCGTGATGCGACTTTCCATATTCCCTCGGTTTGGTATGCGGAGGCATACAGCCGCTTTGAAAAAACATGGATGTATCGTTTTGATTATAAAACGGCGGCCATGCGCATAAGTAAATTAGGGGCGACGCATGGTATGGAAATCCCTTTTGCTTTCCAGACCTTCGACTCGGCATTCGGGAAACGGATTGTTTCATATGGTTCAAGGTCAGCTGCCCTAAAGGTATCCCATAGAATGCAGGGCCATTGGGTCAACTTTGCGAAATATGGAAACCCCAACCCCCCGGAAGGTGAAATTTGGCCGAAATATGATGAAACCAACCACTACACAATGATTTTTGATAAAAAGGATTATATTGAAAAAGATCCTGACGGAATGATAAGGTTGGCATGGGAAGGGGTAGGGATTTACAAATGAAAAAAAGTGGATTGGAAGGAAGCGGGGGGGATGGAACAAGTTCGGAAGAAATCCTTGAGGCTGACTCAATATCTTATGGATTTAATACAATTGGAATTAACGGGATATTGATTTGAAATTGGGAGCCCAAGGCATGAATCAAAAAGGGGCGGTCATATCATCCTTGAACATCAAGAAGCTGCGAGAATATGTAAAGCATTGAAACAAGAGGCCATCATTCCCGATTATCGTGAACCGAATATGATTCGTTTAACWCCTGTCGCTCTTTTTACCTCTTTTCAGGAAGTCTACGAAACTGTACAGGTACTAAAGAAGGTCATGGACGGCAATTTATATGAAAACTATGAAAATAAAAGGGGAATCATTGCCTAGAATGGGAGCAACATATGGAGAAAAATAAGCTTCAACGTGAATTATCATCGAATCAAATCACTATGATAGCCATGGGGTGTGCAATTGGCACCGGGTTATTTTTGGGCAGCGGCCTTGCGATTTCAACGGCTGGTCCAAGTGTACTTATCAGCTATGCAATAGGTGCATTCATTGTCCTTCTGCTGATGGGATGTTTGGCGGAAATGACTGTAGCCCATCCAACATCGGGATCCTTTGGAACCATTGCGGAAAAATATATAAGTCCATTTGCGGGTTTTGTTGTGAGGTATTCCTATTGGATAGCGAATGTTCTTGCCATTGGTGTCGAAGTGAGTGCCATCGCTGTTTATATGAAATATTGGTTTCCGGCTGTGCCTGGGAGCATTTGGATTGTCCTTTTTGCTGCACTGCTAATCTATGTAAATGCGACGAGTGTCAATACATTCGGCAATTTTGAGTATGTATTTTCAATGATCAAGATAAGCGCCATTGTCATATTCATTCTACTGGGGGCCTATGTGGTGATTGGCGCCGAACCTTCAAGCGGGATCGGTGTAGAGAACTATGCCAGTGATGGAGGTTTTATGCCTTTCGGATTTTGGGGGCTCTGGGTCGCCATATTCATTTCGCTCTTCAGCTTTTTAGGAACTGAGCTGATTGCGGTGACGGCAGGGGAAGCAAAGGACCCGGATATAGCCGTACCTAAAGCTTTGAAGGCAACTGTCTTCAGGCTTGCCACTTTTTATGTACTGACTATCGGGATCATGTTAATGATTGTTCCCTGGCAAGCTGCCGGTATTGATAAGAGCCCATTTGTCAAGGTAATGGAAATCCTGAATGTTCCCGGGGCATCTGGGATAATGAATTTCATTATTTTAACCGCTGCTTTATCTGCAATGAATAGTCAATTATATGCCTCCACCAGAATGATATTTTCATTATCCGAGCAACATCAGGCTCCAGCCCTATTTCAAAAAGTGAGCAGGAAAGGTGTCCCGCTAAGGGCCCTTCTCATATCCACTTTAGGAATATTTCTTGCTGCAGGAGTAAAAGTCCTGCTTCCGGATACTTCATATGCATTCATGATGGGGATATCGATGTTCGGAGCCATTCTAACCTGGTTCATGGTATTCATTTCCCATTTGTATTTCAGGAAGAGGTGGGAGAAATCAGGGGGCCGCAAATTACCGGTTAAAATGTATGGATTTCCATATCTAACGATTCTGGGTGCATTTCTTTTGTTTGCTTTGACGGTATCCACCTGGTTCACTGGCCCATTTAAAATCGTGCTCCAGTTCGGGGTTCCTTGGCTGATCTTTCTTTGCATCGTTTACTTATTGATGTCGAAATTCAAAAGAAAGTAAAGGGAAAGAGGGATGGTATGGATAAGGATCCAAGGGATGAACATCGTTTGGAAGAAAGTATGGTAACTGATTTTGAAAAAGATATGTCCTATGGGGAATATCTGCATTTAAATCAAATTTTATCAAGTCAGCATCGGCTTTCCGGCCATCACGATGAAATGCTGTTCATCATCATTCATCAAACAAGTGAATTATGGATGAAATTGATCCTCCATGAATTGACTGCGGCAACTGATCATATTGTGGCAGGACATTTGGAGCCGTCCTTTAAGATGCTATCCAGAGTGGCCAGAATTCAACAGCAACTAGTTCAATCCTGGAATGTGCTTTCGACATTGACGCCATCCGATTATATGGAATTCCGGGAGAAACTAGGAAACTCTTCAGGGTTTCAATCATTTCAGAACAGGTTGATAGAATTTGCGATGGGTCAAAAGAATTCGCAAATATTGGCCGTTTTCCGTCATCAGCCCGAGCTTTATGAGTCGATGCTGGCAGCCTTGAATAAACCTAGTATTTATGATGCGGCTATAGGGGCTTTGGCTGCAAGGGGTCTTCCCATTGATCAATCGGTATTGAATAGGGACTGGTCTGTCATTTATCAGGAAAATGCAAGTGTTGAAAGCGCGTGGCTGACCGTTTACCGTGATGTGCATAACTACTGGGATTTGTATGAGCTGGCCGAAAAACTCGTTGATATTGGTAGTCAACAACAATTCTGGAGATTCAATCATATGAGCACCGTAGAACGTATCATCGGCAATAAAAAGGGAACTGGCGGATCGTCCGGTGTAAGTTATCTGAAGAAAGTGGTCGAACAGCCATTTTTTCCTGAACTTTGGACATTAAGGACCAAACTGTAAGGAGGGGTGAACACATGAATCAATGGTTAGATATTTCTCAGCGCCTCAATGAAAATACGCCATATTGGCCAGGAGATACGCAATATTCATATCGGCTGAATTCATCAATGGCTGAAGGTTCTTCCGTCAATGTAGGGGAAATCCGGATGAGTACACATTTAGGAACTCATATTGATGCTCCCTATCATTTTGATGAGAATGGAAAAAAAATCATCGAACTCGATCTTGATTTATATATTGGCACTGCTACCGTAGTAAAGGTGGATGCAGCTGAAAGCATTGGCATTAAAGCTTTTGAAGGCATCGAATTGACAGGGGTCCGGCGGTTGTTGGTGGCAACAGGTCAATGGAAGGACCTTAGACGTTTTCCGGAATGGATTCCACCGGTTGAACCAGATTTAGCTCCCTTCCTTGCAAATAAAGGGGTTAGGCTCCTTGGGCTTGATTTACCTTCAGTCGACTGTCTCGACAGCAAAGAATTACCTGCCCACAATAAACTGTCAGGCTGTGGAATTCATATACTCGAAGGGCTGGTCCTTGATGGACTGGAGCCTGGGCTGTACGATTTGGCTGCATTGCCGCTGGCATTGGAAGCAGGGGACGGGAGCCCGGTCAGGGCCGTGGTGAAGAAGAAAGGCTGATGAGGGGGATAAAATGATGGGTAAAATTGGAGTTTACGGATCTTCCTTCGATCCGGTCACGAATGTGCATTTATGGACAGCATCCACCATTGCGCATCGTGCTAAGCTGGACAAGGTGATTTTTTTACCTTGCGCAAATGGCCGTATCGATAAACAGATGAAAACAAGCAATGAACACCGTTGGCAAATGCTCAAGCTGGCAATAGGGGGCAACCCGATATTCGAAGTCAGTGATTATGAAATTAATGAACGTGCCGGAACGAGTAAACAATATACTTGGTATACGATGGAATATTTTAAATCTCGATTTCCAAAAGACGAAGTTTACTTCATAATGGGTGCAGATTTACTTGAAGATATTGATAATCAGGAGCTGCCGGTACACTTACGATGGAAATTCAGGGAAAAATTGATTGCCAATCATAAATTCATCGTCATGGCCCGGGATGGAATCGATATGCTGAAAATCATATCCAAAAGTCCATTGCTAAGGAATTATGATGATGGCAATACATTTCACCTTATTGATAAAGGCCTTTCCATGGAAATCAGTTCTACATATATAAGGGATGAATTTGCAATGGGCGGGGAACCACGATATTTACTGCCCGATCAGTGTTATCAGTATATCGTGGAAAATAAGCTTTATCAAAAATCATCAAATTCATAATTATTGGCAAAGTATTAAAAAGGGCTCGATCTTCCCGGTGAATCGAGCCCTTTTCGTTTAGGGAATTTTTCAACCTGCAAAATGTGAATGAATTTAATTAAAGGGACATGTAATACCTAGTTGACAACTTGGTAAACTTTGCTTTATGGTAAGGATATACAAAAATCAAAATAATTGCTGATCAGAGAACTGAAGGCATACTATCTCCCGAAAAATAATTGAAGGGAAATAGAATGCCTTTTTTGCTGTAAAAAGAGGGGGAAGCTCATGAAAAAGTTGATGTTATTGACAAGTTTGATTTTAGCCTTCGGTGTACTTACTGGATGCAACTCGGAAAAAACGAAAGAGGACGGAACATCGAAGTCAGTAGAGCTTTTGAATGTGTCATATGATCCGACAAGGGAATTGTACCAGGAATTCAATGAAGCGTTCGTGAAGCACTGGAAAGAAGAATCAGGTCAGGATGTAACGATACAACAATCACATGGCGGATCTGGTAAACAGGGCAGGGCTGTCATTGACGGATTGGAGGCGGATGTCGTTACATTGGCATTGGCTTATGATATTGATGCCATTTATGAAGCTAGTAACCTATTAGCGAAGGATTGGCAAAAACGTTTACCTGAGAACTCGACACCATATACATCAACGATTGTGTTTTTGGTGAAAAAGGATAACCCTAAAGGCATTAAAKATTGGGATGATCTGATTAAAAAGGATGTATCCGTCATTACGCCAAACCCAAAGACAAGCGGAGGGGCAAGGTGGAATTACCTGGCTGCCTGGGCTTATGCGGAGAAAAATTTCGATAATGACGAAACAAAAGTGAAGGATTTCATGAAAAAACTTTATCAGAATGTTGAAGTCCTGGATTCAGGGGCCCGCGGTGCAACGACCACTTTTGTGGAAAGGGGAATCGGTGACGTACTGATCGCTTGGGAGAATGAAGCTTATTTAACACTGGAAGAATTCGGTGATGACAAATATGAAATCGTCAACCCTTCAATCAGTATATTAGCAGAGCCACCGGTAGCTGTTATCGATGAAGTGGTCGAGAAAAAAGGAACTAAGGAAGTGGCCGAAGCCTACCTGAAATATCTGTATACGGATGCCGGTCAGGAAATTGCCGCGAAAAACTTCTATCGTCCAAGGGATGAGAAGGTCCTCGCTGAATATGGAGACCAATTTGCCAATATCGATATGGTGACTGTTGATGATACATTTGGCGGTTGGAAAAAAGCCCAGGAAACACATTTTAATGATGGTGGCACATTTGACGAGATTTACCAACAGCAGTAAGCATGAAGGAGAAGGTGTGGCTTTAACATCTTCTCCTTCATAAATCAGAAAAAGGGTTGAGGCGAAGCGATGAATATAATGACTGAAGGTAAACGGACGAAAAAGAGGACCATACCCGGTTTTGGATTGACGATGGGTTTTACGCTGCTGTATCTCACCATCATCGTTTTGATCCCGTTATCGATGGTTTTTCTAAACACATTTTCAATGGGGTTCCAGGATTTTTGGGCGACCATAACTGAACCGAGGGTTCTCGCTTCTTATAAATTGAGTTTCTTGACAGCGTTAACTGCGGCCTTTGTTAACGCAGTTTTTGGTGTATTGATTGCCTGGGTGCTTACTCGTTATGAGTTTCCCGGCAAAAGGATCATCGATGGACTGGTTGATTTGCCTTTTGCCCTCCCGACTGCCGTTGCAGGAATCACGTTGACCACCTTGTATTCACCTAACGGATGGATCGGGCAATTTTTCAGCTTTAAAGTCGCTTTCACTCCCGCAGGGATCATCATCGCCCTTATATTTATCGGTCTGCCATTCGTGGTGCGGATGGTTCAACCGGTGCTTGAAAATATCGAAAAAGGGATGGAAGAAGCATCCGCCTCTTTAGGGGCGAATCGAATGCAAACATTCATTAAAATCATCTTMCCGGAATTGATTCCAGCGATATTGACGGGTTTTGCCCTTTCTTTTGCGAGGGCACTTGGAGAGTATGGATCCGTTGTCTTCATTGCCGGAAATATGCCATTTAAAACGGAAATTTCCCCGCTGATCATCATGACAAAGCTTGAACAGTATGATTATGAAGGTGCAACAGCTGTTGCAGCCGTCATGCTCATTATTACATTTATAATTTTGTTGACCATCAATATCTTACAATGGTGGACCGGCAAAAGATATTCAGGGAAGTAGGGGGATATGATGGAACATGATAATTCAGTGGTTGCAAAAGCGAATCACCCAGTCATTATTACGAGAAACGCAACTAAAGAGCCTAAATCCATACAGTGGATCCTCATTTCCATTGTATTGCTATTTCTCACTTTGTTTTTAGTAGTCCCATTAATCGCAATCTTTGTAAAAGCCTTTGAAAAAGGTGCCGAAGCTTATTTTGCGGCCATCGCCCATCCTGATGCCGTGGCTGCGATTAAGTTAACATTGTTCGTTGTCCTCATCACCTTGCCGCTCAATGCCATATTTGGAGTGGTTGCTGCGTGGACGATAACAAAATATGATTTCAAGGGAAAAAACTTCTTAATAACATTGATAGATTTGCCTTTTTCCGTTTCACCGGTCATTGCCGGGTTGATTTTTGTCCTTCTGTTCGGCTTACATGGAACACTTGGTCCACTGCTGCAATCACTTGACATTAAAGTGATCTTTTCAATACCAGGGATTGTCATCGCCTCCATTTTCATTACCTTCCCATTCATTGCGCGCGAATTGATCCCGCTCATGCAAAGTCAGGGGACGTCTGAAGAAGAGGCCTCACTCACGCTGGGTGCGGGAGGGTTCAAGACATTTTGGTATGTGACGCTTCCCAATATAAAATGGGGACTTTTATATGGAATCATCCTTTGCAATGCCAGAATAATTGGGGAGTTTGGAGCTGTATCGGTCGTATCAGGCCATATACGGGGCATGACCAATACGATGCCGCTTCATATTGAAATCTTATACAATGAATATCAATTTTCGGCCGCTTTTGCGGTTGCATCCCTGATGTCCATCTTTGCAATCATAACGTTGATCATTAAAAGCTTCATAGAATGGAAAACGGACTTTAAATCGACCAAAGCAAGTTAGGAGGAATGAAATGAGTATCATCATAGAAAATGTTACAAAATATTACGGGTCCTATCAAGCACTCCAAAACATCGATCTGGAAATAAAGAGCGGTGAACTAGTAGCCCTGCTTGGCCCTTCCGGATCGGGAAAAACGTCATTACTGCGTATCATCGCAGGCCTTGAGCAGGCTGAGAACGGAAAAATCCTTTTTAATGAAGAGAATTACACGCATAAGCATGTAAAAGATCGAAATGTGGGTTTCGTCTTTCAGCATTATGCCCTTTTTCGTAATATGACGATTTTTGATAATATCGCCTATGGCTTAAAGGTTCGCCCAAGAAAAACAAGGCCCAGTAAAGAAGTTATCGAACAAAAGGTTACCGAATTGCTTCAACTCGTCAAGTTGGAAGGATATAAAGATCGTTATCCATCGCAATTATCAGGCGGCCAGCGCCAGCGTGTCGCATTGGCAAGGGCACTTGCCGTTGAACCGAATATCCTCTTGCTTGATGAACCATTCGGGGCATTGGATGCCAAGGTGCGCAAAGAACTTCGTCGTTGGCTAAGAAGACTTCATGATGAATTCAATGTTACGAGCGTGTTCGTGACTCATGATCAAGAAGAGGCGATGGATGTTGCTGATCGGGTCGTAATCATGAATGAAGGGAAAATTGAACAGATTGGAACCCCGGAAGAAGTATATGATCACCCTGAAAATCCCTTTGTTTATGATTTTCTAGGCAGTGTCAATCTATTCAAGGGCAACGTGCATAAAGGGAAATTGGTTACTGGCAATGTAGAAATGAATGCCCCGGGCAGTGAAGATGGAGCGGGCACTGGTTATGTAAGGGCCCATAACTTTATCATAGAAAGAGAACCAGCGGAAAAGGATTCGATCGCATCCATAGTTGACCACATCCATACAATTGGCCCCATCGTCCGGATAGAAGTCATTCGTCAGGATACAAACGAACCGCTGGAAATCGAACTGACGAAGGAACAATATTTGAATCTGGAAATAAGCAAAGGGGAAAGGGTATTCGTCCGACCGAAAGAATTGAAAGTTTTTGTCGACTTTATGGCTGGAATTTAAGAGTGGGTCGAATCTTGACGAAAAAACCGCTGAAAGCGGTTTTTTTTATTAGGCTGTCAGTAAATCTTCCTCTATGATTGGTAAATGAGCTGCAATCTGTTCCAAAAGGGCTACCGTGCATTCACAGGTGGTGAGTTTTTGTCTGCCAATAGTCCATGGTCCCTTGGTGCTAAACACTAGATAGAAAGTCTTGCATCAAAATGCGAAGGTGATTATGTAAGATATTGGATGTTTTATCACGTGAAAAAGTCGAATCTTTATGTTTAATGTTAAAATTGAAATATAATTGTAATATTGTTATTACGTATTTGACAAAATCTGATGATATACTACGACTTAGATGAAAACATAGTAGAGTTTAAGAAATGTATTTAATATTATCTCAACCTTAGAAGATTACATAAAGAGTAAAAAAAATAGAGAAGAGTTCCCAGCAAATTGTTTTGACTAATCATTTTTCATAGAGAAAAAGAAGTGGGTCGATGGAAATGCAAGGGGAGGAAAGCAGGGGAAATGAGTTTGAAGAAAAAACTTATCGTATTGAACACGACAATTATGCTTGGATTAGGAAGCGCTTTTGCCATACCGTCTGTAAAAGCTGAATCTATCACGGATATTCAATCGCAACGTACTGGAATACAATCAGATATTTCAGAGGCAGAACAAGTTATTCAGCAATTGAAAAAAGAACAATCGAAAATGAATGCCCAAATTGCCCAGATCGAATCGGCAATGAAAGAAAATGACCAAAAAATCAAAGATACTAAACAAGAAATTAAAGACACCGAAAAAGACATAGAATCTTTAAAGAAAGAAATTAAAGCGTTGGAAGAAAGAATCGCAAAACGCGAGGAAGTCTTGAAAGAGCGCGCACTTTCTTTCCAAGAGAGCGGCGGGGACGTTGAGTACCTGGAAGTTGTTTTAGGTTCTAAAAGCTTTGGTGAATTCGTTAATCGTGTTGGGGCGGTAGCCACTATCGTGGAAGCTGACCAACAGATTCTTAGCGAGCAGGAAGCGGATAAAGCTGACTTAGAGAAAAAACAAGCGACCGTTGAGAAGAAATTGCAAAGCCTTAAGGATATGGAAGTAGAGCTTAAAGGCATGCAATCTCAAATTGAAGATCAAAAAGCTGAAACTGTCAACATGAAGGCTAAGATCGAAAAGAAAGAATCGGAAACAGAAGCGCTTAAACAATCTTTAGAGAATAAAGATGCTGGTCTAGAAGCACAAATAGCTTCCATTCGTGAAAATATCAAAAAAGAGGAAGAACGTAAAGCAGCGGAAAAAGCAGATCTTGACCGTGCTGCTGAAGAAGTGAATTCTTCAAATGCTTCCAGTGAAGAATCATCAAGTTCTTCTAGAGAAGAGTCATCAAGTTCTTCTAGCGAAGAATCATCAAGTTCGTCTAAAGGAGAGGCTTCGGCAAAAAGTTCTTCTAAAGCTGAATCATCTTCAAATTCATCTAAAAACAGTTCTGCTGCTAAACCTGCAGCAAGTAAAACCGAAACATCTAGTAAGCCAAGCAGTGCAAATACAGGCTCTGCCATTACAGCAGGTTATAAATATATCGGTAACTCCACATATAAATTTGGAGGCGGAAGAACGGCATCCGATATTGCTAACGGTCTTTTCGATTGTTCAGCGTTCGTTGCATGGGCTTATAAACAAGCTGGTGTGAACCTTACACCGAGTACGGATGCATTGAAAAATGCAGGACGTCAAGTATCTGATAGTCAAAAACAACCTGGAGATTTAGTATTTTTCAATACCTATAAAACTGATGGGCATGTCGGAATTTATGTCGGCGGCGGCAAATTTATCGGTTCCCAAAGTTCAACAGGTGTTGCAATTGCCAATATGGAAAGTGGATATTGGGCAGATGTATACAACGGCCGTGTCGTTCGTGTAAACTAATAGTTCAATAATAAGCAGGGGAGAAAATGCCCCTGCTTATTTTTTTGAAAAAAATCGAAAAAAAATGAAACTTATTTTGAATTTCAACGTAAATACTATAAGATAAAACAAGGATAGGTGATGTGGACTTTCAGTTAATCTGGGAAAAGATATAATGAAACAACATTCCATACTATTAAAACGGAGGCAAAAAAACATGATGAAGAAATTAATGGCTGCATTACTTACAATTACACTAGCATTCTCGCCAGTCGGCACGTATGTATTCCAGGATCATTCGGAGTCAGTCGATGCAAGGGGTTACAAGTCCGGAAAAAGAAGCTTTAACAGCAACAACAATAATAATTCGAATTTCCAAAATAAACAAACGAAGAAATCCGATGCCACTACTGCCAATAAAGCCAAGAGTGGAAACACATTCGCAAAAGGCGGCTTAATGAAAGGACTTATGCTAGGAGGATTGGCAGGTTTACTTTTTGGTAGCCTATTTGCCAATATGGGAATGCTTGGTTCTATACTTGGTCTATTAATCAACGTGATGGCGGTTGTAGTATTAATCGTTGTAATCCGTAAAATATTCACATATTTCAAAGATAAGAAGAAGAAAGAAGATCCAAACCCATGGAGAGGCTAAAGATTTCCGAACAAGATATCATCAATGCGGTTTGTGTTTACATTGCCCGTAAAAAGCAGGTACAACCTAATGAGGTGGAAGTGGAGTTAATGTATGATGATGATTATGGCTTTTCGGCGGAAGCGTTTGTCGATGGCCGGAAACAAGTGTTAATCACCATCAACTTGATAGAAGCGCTTCGTTTATGGCTGGATGAATATATGAATAAAGATCCATACTCAGGTATTGAACTTGTTTTGGATGATGATGAAGGTATAGTGGCTTTGGTAAGTGAAAGTAATAGATGAGTAAAAAAGGATGCCGTAACGGCATCCTTTTTTTATTTAAAAAGCTACAAGTCGTCAGGGAGAAGGAAAAGGAAAAAAAGAAAATAGAAAAATAGCAAAGTAAATTAAGCAAAATCCTCGATTATACATACTATTTCAAACTTAGAAAGAGTAAGGACGAAATATATTTTCCATTTGTTGCAATAAATGGTCCGTGGAAGTAGGATGGATATATGTTCAAGTCAAAGGAGGAGAAAAAGTGAAAGGGTATATAGAAGATATCACTTTTTTAAATGAAAAGGCCATAAAGTTCGGCAATGAAAAAGTGGAAGCGATCCTTGTACCATCTTTAGGAAGCAATCTGCTTTCATTGAAATACAAGCATAAGGATATTGAGTTGCTGCGAACTCCGGATAGTGTGGAGGAGTATAAAAAAGCTTCCATTTTATACGGAATGCCAATCCTGTTTCCTCCTAATCGAATTGAAGATGGTCAATTTACATATAAGGGGACTTCGTATAAGTTTCCAATCAATGAAATGGAAAAATCCAATCATATTCATGGTTTTTTGCATGACATGCCGTGGCAAGTCTGCAAAAAGGAAGTGAACGGGAAAGAAATCGTGATTAATACTGAATTCTCAAGCAGTGATTTTGATCTAAAAGGTAGCTTTCCACAAGATATCACTGTGAATATGTCTTTATCTTTAAGGGATGAAACATTGGAAATACAATTGGAAATCACCAACAAGGGCATTGAACCATTTCCGTGGGGAGCAGGTTATCATACTGTATTCAATTTTCCATTTGGACCAGTGAGTAAATGGGAGGATTGCAGAATATCTCTTCCCGTCAATAAACATTGGGAGTTGAATGAAAGATCATTGCCCACAGGTGCAATTCATGAAACGGCCAATACATTGGAAATCCAAAACGGTATTAGCTTGGACGGCCGGCAATTTGATGACTTATTTGGCTATGATAAGGAAAGAAATCCGGAAAACGAGTGCATTCTCACTGATCAAGAGGCTGGCATACAAGTCATCTATCAAGGCGATCAACATTTTAAGTTTTGGGTATTGTTCAATCAGGAGGGGTTCGTTTGTCCTGAACCATATACTTGGGTAACGAATGCTCCTAATTTGGATTTGCCTGCAAAATTGACTGGATTGAGGGAGTTATGCTCAGGGGAAACGGTACAGCTGAAAACCAGATTGATTGTGAAAGAAATATAAAAAACACCTAGGCATTTAAAAATGCCTAGGTGTTTAAGGTTATGCTTTTTTTCTCATCCAGAGTGGGTATAGGACGATTCCGAATACATATAAGGCTATGCCTAGTATGAATGTATTCATATCGGCTGTACCTGTCTTGATGACCCAGATCGAGTAGATTAACGCCAAGATTGTAATAATGCCATCACGTACCCTTGAGCCTTTCATGATGTCATAGGTTTCCCCGGTCATCACAAGTTTCAATTGATACAGAACGGATGCAAGGTACGGGATCAAGTAAGCAAGTGTAGCGACGATCATCGAAAATTTATAAGCCTCCAAAATCGTACCTGAAATAGTGGAGAATAAGAATATCTGTGTCATGATATTTGTTATTGTCATAGAACGGACAGGTGTGCCATTTTTATTTGCTTTCGCAAAATAGGCCGGGAACAAATCCGATTTCGCTGCCTGGTAAGGAACTTCCGAGGCAACGACAATCCATCCGATCGTCGATCCCAATAAGGAAATGACGGCAAGAGCAGCCATTATATAGGTGCCGCTTGAACCAACTACTGCTTGTAGTGCGTCAACAAGCGGTTTTTGTGATATTTTCAACTCGTCTTGTGATATGGCACCCATCGTCAATAAAGTAATGCCGATATAAATGGCAACAGCGATAAGTAAACCAAGAATCGTCGCTTTCTTTACATCATTTTGTGACTTGGCACGGTTTGAAAGCATGACGGCAGCTTCGATACCGATGAAGGCCCATAATGTTGAAATGGCAGCAGCGTTCACTTGATCACCTAGGGAGATTGCAGTTCCCGCCTTATCATAAAATTCAGCTCCGTTTCCTAGATTGGAAGTATCGAAGATGAATATCGTGATAATGATGAAAAATAAGAATCCAAGCACTTTGGTAACTGTAGCAAAAAGATTCATTTTCCCGGCACTGTTAAAACTTCTTACCAAGATTGCCTGAATCCCCCAAAGGGCAACGGAACATACTGCAAACGTTAATGCTTTACCTAGTTCAAGTTGAAACGAACCCGCTGTATAAATCACTTTTGGACTATGCATCACAGGGAAAAACGTTGAAAGGTAACCAGCAAATGAAATGATGACAGAAGCTGTCGCAGCCCAATTCGCAGCCCAATACCCCCAAGCCATGCTATACCCTGAAACCCTTCCTTTAACAGGAGATTTAAATAATGACTGAGCATAACTTTGAGGTCCAGCCTTCAAATCAGGTTTCCGGACTGCCAGGTTACCAAACACCAAAGCTATTAGAAATACTCCTAGTCCAGTAACGATCCATGCTAATGTGGACCCTAACGGACTGGATACCTGTGCTAATTGAGCAGGGAGCATGAAAATTCCGCCGCCGACCATATTTCCAATTACGAAAGTGGTCAAAATCAATAAACCCCATTTTTTATTTACCATTTATATCGAACCTTTCTTATATACAAAGTGTGTGTTTATACCGACAACTTATACTAAAATAGTATATCTCAAATAGTTTAGTTTGGTAAAGTGGTAAATAAGTAAAATGTAAAAGGCGGACTAATCAGAAAATTTAAACACAGGATTGACAATAGGATAAAATTGGATTATAGTAGTAAATGCCAAGTTAGTTGGTAAGAATAATGTGGTTTGCCACATTAAATCGTATTTTTCTTTAACATTTGCCATTCCCGAATATTGCCGATTAGTCAACTAAAGGCACCCTTACATCTAATCTGTTAGATGGCGGGTGCCTTTTATTTTTTATAGGGAAGGGAGGGAATATGGAGTTCCTATTAACTGGTTATTCTTATACGGAAAGTTAAGTGATGAGGATATGATAGGTAAACCAAGTTCCCAAGAAAACATTGAAAGCGGGAAGCGCACATGTGCTTGTCGTGCGAACCTTTTTTACATTAGGTGAAAACGAAGCTTTATTACCAGTAGTGAAGGGGAGATATTATGGAAAAGAAAGAAGAATTGAAAATCAGGCAAATCATTTCAAGCTTGGAGGATCTGCAATATGGATCGGTTTTAATTACCGTACATGATGGTGAAATCACACAAGTGGATACCACCGAGAAGAAACGATTCCCATTAGTGAAGGGCCGTGCCGTTAAAGCTAGATGAATGACAGGTATTAAGGGAGCCTTCAATATGAAGGCTCCTGTTTGTAGACTTATGGGGTTCGGAATCAGTTTAACTAAAATAACTGGATCAATACTTGGGCGTCCTACCTCTGAATACATATCTTTCACCAAATCATAAATGAAAGTGAAGTCAATGGAAGCCTCCATTTTACGAACCAAATGGCTCGCCGGCACCAGTTGATCTAAAGTAATCAATTCAAGTTGATTTCGTTGAATAGAATGATGTTTMGAAAGCATCCTCATCACCTCAAGTTTTAATAAATTTATTTTAAAACAAAAAAGATTGTAGGCAAAAGGAKTTCTATCTAAATTTTTAATAGTTGACTGGAGCGGGTGTGCGAGACTCCTGCGGGAATAGCGAGTCCAAGGGAGACCCCACAGGCGCAAGTGCGCCGAGGGCGGACCGCCCGCGGAAAGCGAGTGCCTACGTTCCAATCAACGTCCAAATTTGTACAAGCAAAAAAACTGTAGACTTCAAATATGAAGGCTATTTTTTTATACAAAAATTTATTCAATTTGGAATTTCTAATAAGATTGTACTGCTTTTAACATGGTAGAATAAGTTAGGGTATAAGGGAGTTTTTTATAGGGGTTTAAATGATATCTAAGGGAGGAACAGGGAGTAGATGACCTTACAAACTATAGAACATGATATCTTGGCATTAGTTGAAACATTTAATGGGAGAATCGCATATAAAATTGAAAATGGTCTTGGGGACACGATTGGATATCACGAGAATGAATCCTTTCAATCAGCGAGTTTGATCAAAATACCAATGATCATCGAAGGTTATCGTCAAAGTGAACAAAAGAAAATCTATTTGAACCAACCAGTGACCATCCCGCCTAGTGAAGTGACTGGGGGATCTGGGGTCCTGCATGTCTTATCGAATAAGGTATTTTTGACCGTAGAGGATTTACTGACATTGATGATAACTGTTTCCGACAATACATCCACGAATATGATGATGAGCCTGTTGGGCTTTGAAGAAATCAATCAATGCATCAAGGAACTTGGTTTGAAAAATACTGTCCTTGAACGGAAAATGCAGGATTTTAAGGCTTTAAAAGAAGGGCGCGACAATACCATTTCGGCAGAAGATACGATTACCTGCTTAAAAGCCATACATACAGGCAACTTTTTAACGAAAGAAAGCCGGGAAAAAATATTGCATGTATTTGACAATCAGCAATTAAGGGATAAACTTCCATCTCTGATGGGCAGAGGAGTCAAGGTCGCAAGCAAAACGGGCGGAATTCGGGGAGTTGCCCATGATTGTGCAATCATTCGGTCAGAAACACAAACTGTTTATGCTGCAGTTCTTACTGAAGATATGAAATCAGAGGAAGAAAGCCGTCAAGTAATCAGTAAAATTGGGAAAAAGATATATGATGATATGGTCGCAGAATAAACTGTTGATTGAGAAGAGAGGGAAGTCTTTCATGATTTCCCTCTCTTCGATCTTAGTTATATAGGAGTTAATGGTAATGAAAGTTATATATGATAAGAAACTGAAGCGGGGAAAAATTTTGAAAAGGACGATGAAACTTTTTTGTGTAATATGTGTCATTGCGGTACTTGGGTATTTTGGATTTTTGCACATGAAAATTCAGGAAAGCATTCACCAGCAAATTCCGGAAAATGCCGATTACCTCATGATTCTTGGAGCAAGGGTCAAAGGTTCGGTTCCATCATTATCCTTACAATACCGGATTGATAAAGCGGCAGAATATTTATCGGCGAATAAACATACAGTGGTCATTGTATCTGGCGGCAAAGGACCGGGAGAAGATATATCGGAAGCAAAAGCAATGCAACAGGGGCTAATCGCCCAAGGAATTGAAGAAGCACGCATCATGATGGAAGACAAGTCTACAACAACTCACGAAAATATCGTTTTCTCAAAAGAGCTCATTCCTGATACAGCAGCTTCAGGGTTGATCGTTAGCAATGACTTTCATATCTACCGGGCAGTCGAAATAGCAAAAAAAGAAGGCTTGGACATGAAGGGATTGCCGGCAAAGACACCAAAAGTGTCACTGTTGAAGTCATATACCCGTGAATATCTGGCAATTACCAAATACTATTTGACCGGGTTGATTGGGAGGTAACATCGAATTCTCCTAAAAGGTGGGGTGCTTTCATTATTCGACTTCCACGACAACATTAGGAACTTGCCAAAAATCTTTCTCTTGATATAGCTCCTTAAGTGTCTTATAAACGGGAAAACCGGTATAGGAAATCTCGACTCGTTCATCAGCATCCACTTCTTCCACATCTATATCATCAACAAAACCAAGTTGATCATCGATTTCCATTAAATAATACCCGAGTGCCTCATACCCGCTATAGGCTACAATGACCTTACTGTCAAAACCGCTATTAGAAACTTTGTAATATTTCATTGAGTGTCCTCCTTGTTGATAATTCTTTAAGTGAAAATCGTACTGTTTCTTATTACTCTGATATACCCATTAATTACTATCTGAATCATTAAATTGGATAAATAAAGAAATTAAGAAGGCAAAAAGAATGTGGCCATCTTTAAATTATCACTGGAAAATTTGCTATCTGCGTCAATTCATGTTAATCTAATAAAGAATTGTTTTTGGTTGTGGAAGAGGATACTCGTTATTTTCCAAATGATTAAAAATAGTAATACAATGTGTGTTATGCACTAGGAGGCAACAACAATGGAACAAGGTACAGTTAAATGGTTTAATGCAGAAAAAGGTTTTGGATTTATCGAACGCGAAAACGGAGACGATGTATTCGTACATTTCTCAGCTATCCAAAGCGAAGGCTTCAAATCTTTAGACGAAGGTCAAAAAGTAACTTTCGAAGTTGAGCAAGGTGCACGTGGAGCTCAAGCTGCTAACGTTCAAAAAGCTTAATTTTAAAATTAAATCGTAACCTATATGAACAGACTTCCTCGATGGGAGTCTGTTTTTTATTGTGCTATAAAATGAAAGCAAAAAAAAAAAATCCCACTCTGACTGAGTAGGTTTTTAGTGACTTGTCATTAAGCTTTTTTAAATTCTTCTTCAAAGAAAAAAGTAGTCGGATGTTCTTTAACAGTATAAGAATATCTCTTCATGTTTTTTACATATGCCCATTTATTAATGGTTACTGATTCATTAGTATCCTGAATGGTTACTGTTTCACCAGTATTATACTTATTGCTTTTCAATTTAGCCACCCTCTTTACTAATAGTATAACATATTTGGCAATGAAAGATGTGTTCAAGATATTCCAATAATACATTGCGTATAAAAAACAGACTAAGCATATGGCAATGAGCCTAATAATTTTGAATGTTGTATAGAAAAAGTCAATGGGTCATGTTTTAGGATGAACAAGGAGTGGATGTCACAATATAGGATTAAGCGGGGGCAGGCTAAGTTATAGCGAATGAACTTACTCGAAAGCAAGGAGTCGATATTACTATGGGCTTGTCCCCCTTTTTGGGCATGAAAAAACAGCCACATGTTCCCAGGTACTGCAGAAATCACGTGGCTGAAGGTTTTCAAGTGATGGAAGGGGCTTAAAGCGGTTAATTAAAACGCCCAGTCCCCATTACGGAAGACAGGTTCCGAAGATTAAAGAGATAAAAATAGAAAAAGTAGGAAAAACTACTTTTTTGTGATCGCATGTGACCACTGTGTTACCAGAGAAAGTACAGTTATAATAAGCAAGAAGCAATTGGAAAAGAAATAATCTGGTGAGAATCCTCCATATGGTGAGCGGATTGGGGAGCAGAAAGCGGTAGAGCAAATGTATAAAGAAATGGGTTAAGCTTTCGCTAAGCTTGATAATTGGACCGTTTATATGAATACGTCCCATCCAGATTTTGAAAGATTATATGGCAAATTGGCTACGAAAAAACGGAATCTATTTAATAGGTTTATACGAACTGATTACTATCAATTTATTGGCTTATTCAAACGACCTTAAAATTCATATAAAAAAGAAGTTCCATTTATTTTTGGAACTTCTTTTTGTATTAAATGAATGGAAACCTTAAATCACGAACTTTCAGACCGACTTTTTAGTATTATTTATTTCATTACAGGAGCGGTCACATTTTTGGTCACTAAGCTGGTCACAACTCCTTTAATAACGCATGTTTTTGGGTTTCAAAAGCGGTCGCTAAGTTAAACGTCTTGATAACGTCACATTCTCATTCACAACCCCTAATTACCTAAACCTTCTTACTAATCCGCTCCACAATCTCTATTAAATCATCATGGCTATGAAATTCAATCGGCGAAAACCTTTATCGAAATGAATTGTATTGTATCAGTTTCTATCATTAATATATACTTCCTGTTAATTTCCTTAAATGGAAGCTATCTCCGAAATCAACTAAGAGTCCTTTGACAGATGTACTGCCAAGTTTCATTCGCAGCTCGGCTTCAGATTATTGCTCGACAATCTGGGCWGTGGCTTCGACGACTTGGTGGATTTCAAAGTGTTCCTGGATTTCCTTTTTGTCGCTCGTTTCCTTTTGAATAAGTTGCTAGAATTTTTCTTGAATATTCAGATAATAAATATACCTTTTTTTTTTTGTGTATAGCATGACAAAAGAACGAACCATGCTGTCTGAAATTGCATTTAATATATTAACAATGAAAAGAGGTGAATTATATGTCTGATTCTGGTTCTAGATCTGTTGATGTAGTTACGATTCTTTGGGAAAGAGCTACGTTAATACCTTTAGCTCAGCGTACAATTGTACAAGCTACAACGATTGGAAGTGCTGCTCCTTGTGCTAACAATTTAGATCCTGGTGATTCCTACAGAGCTGCTGTACGTTGTTTACTTCGAAATAGATTTGTACAAGTATTGAACCTTGACTTTGGGCGAACCGGAGTTGCCGTGTTCATCCGTTTATTCTAGGATATTAATTGGGGGACAAAGTATTTTTGATTTAAAATACTTTGTCTTTTTTATAAATACACAAAAACCACCAGTCTTTAAGATTGGTGGTTTTATCAATTTTACTAATACAGGAATGTTAAGTAGGAAGCGGAACATTATCTTAGTGAATTTCTAGCTGGAGTTGATCCGATTAAATTACCATTTGATCAATTTATTCAAGATTTGTCGAATCAAATGAAATTGAATGTAGCGGTAGTACATATCAAAACTTATATTAGCTTTAATAAATGTTGTATTAACACTAAACTTGGTAATATAGAATATTTTCAAAGCGGATTGGTTATACAACTATTCAAAATTACGTTATATCAATAGCTGCGTGCTTCCTAGTATGCAGAAACACGCGGCTGATGAATAGTGACCATTTCTGTCGAACACTCAAGGTTTTAGACGTTCAAAACCCTAATAGATCAAAGCTCTTCTTAAAACGCCCAGTCCCCATTACGGAAGACAGGTTCTGAAGTGCCGTCCTGTTTGATGCCGTCGATGTTCATTTTCTCCGATCCAATCATGAAATCGACATGTGTAAGGCTTTCATTCAGTCCATTTTCTGCAAGTTCTTCTGGACCCATGTTTTTTCCGCCTTCAATACAGAAAGCATAGGAGCTGCCGATAGCAAGATGGTTTGATGCATTTTCATCAAATAATGTGTTGAAGAATAAAACATTCGATTGGGAAATCGGTGAGTTGAATGGAACAAGCGCGACTTCACCAAGGTAGTGTGAACCTTCATCCGTTTCAACCAATTGCTTTAGGATTTCTTCCCCTTCTTCTGCTTTTACTTCAATGATCCGTCCTTCCTTAAACGTCACGGAAAAATTATTGATGATGTTTCCGCCGTAACTAAGTGGTTTCGTACTGGAAACCGTACCGTTAACGCCTGTTTTCAATGGAACTGTAAACACTTCTTCGGTTGGCATATTAGCCATGAATTCATGCCCCTGTACGTTAACGCTTCCTGCCCCTACCCATAGATGTTTGTCGGGTAATTCGATTGTCAGGTCGGTTCCGGGAGCCGTATAATGCAATTTTTGGTAATGCTTATCATTTAAATAATCAACCTTTTCATGCAGGGTATCATCGTGTTTTTTCCAGGCTTCCACAGGATCTTTCACATCAACACGAACTGCTTTGAAAATGGCTTCCCATAGGAGGTCAACACGTTTTCCTTCTGCTTCTTCAGGGAATACTTTAGCAGCCCAAGCCTTTGAAGGGACGGCAACTATGGACCAGCTCACTTTATCGGATTGCATATACTGACGCCACTTCTTCAGTGCTGTCCCGGATGCTTTTTGGTAGTTGGCAATCCTTTCAGGCTTTACACCTTTTAATAAGTCAGGGCTGGAGGAGATGACGGATAGATAAGCAGCTCCGTTTTCTGCGAGTTCGATCGTTTCTTCTGCGCGCCACTTTGGATATTCGTGGAACACCTCATCTGGAGCCAATTCATATTTGGTACGTGAAACGATATCGTCATTCCAATTAACGATGACATTGCGCGCACCGTTCTCATATGCCTTTTTTACAATGAGACGCACAAGGTCAGCACCCTCTAATGTTGTGTTTACGACCAAGGTTTGATCTTGTTGGATGTTTACGCCGACTTTTACGGCAAGTTCTGCATATTTTTCTAAATTCGTTTGAAAATCACTCATCATTTAAAACTCCTCTTTTCCATTTTCTACATTTTTAATTGTACTTTTTGTCATATAAAAAAGAAACTTTTTACATCGTTTGGGAAAACTACTCGTATACGAAGGAGTTCATTATAACCAGCAGCTATTTTGTCTATCTTGCATTTTACCAAAACTAAAGAAGGAAAGACTATTGAAAAGGTTTGAATAGTTGAATAATTTGATGATTTGGTGCAGTGTATCAATGGACTGAAAGAAAGAGGGCCTCTTTGAGACCCTCTTTCTTAATAGTCAGTAAATCATTTACTCAAATTAATCCAGACACTTTTCACTTCAGAATAGTTGTCCAGTGCATAAGATCCCATTTCACGTCCGATTCCGGATTGTTTGTAGCCGCCGAACGGAGAAGCTGCGTCGAACGCGTTATAACAGTTCACCCATACGGTACCGGCACGGAGTTTTCCTGCAACATAATGGGCATTGGCTATATCGCTTGTCCATAAGCCGGCAGCCAACCCATATTCACTGGCATTTGCACGGTTAATGACATCATCTAAATCCTCGAATGGCATTGCCGCTATGACCGGTCCGAAAATCTCTTCTTTAGCAATCGTCATATCCTCTTCAACACCAGCGAATATAGTAGGAGAAACAAAGTAGCCCTGTTCACCCGGTTTATTTCCGCCGACAAGAACTTCCGCACCCTCGTTTTTCCCTTTTTCAATATAGCCCATTACCCGATTTTGCTGCTCCTCGGAAACAAGCGGCCCAATTTGGGTACTTGGATCCAGGCCTATCCCTTGTTTGATGTTTTTTGCATGGCTAGCCATATCGGCAACAACATTATCATAATGTTTCTTTTGGATATAAACCCTTGAACCGGCACAGCATACCTGGCCTTGGTTAAACATGACCCCATTCAAAGCTCCAGGGATGGCTTTTGAGAAATCCGCATCAGGCAGGATGATGTTTGGCGATTTTCCTCCAAGTTCCAATGTGACCCGTTTCAATGAATATGAAGCGGAACGCATGATCAATTTTCCAACTTCGGTCGAGCCGGTAAATGCGATTTTATTTACTTGCGGGTGGTCGACAAGCGCTTGTCCAGCCGTTTCACCAAAACCGGGAACGATATTGACGACCCCATCAGGGAAACCGGCTTCAGCCAATAATTCAGCCAGGTAAAGAGCGGAAAGCGGTGTTTGCTCAGCGGGCTTTAATATGACCGTACAACCTGTAGCAAGTGCCGCTCCCAGTTTCCACATCGCCATAAGAAGCGGAAAGTTCCATGGGATGATTTGGCCGACAACACCAACAGCCTCGTGTTTCGTGTAGTTAAAGTAATTTCCGCTTACCGGGATGGTCTGTCCAACAATCTTGGTGGACCAGCCAGCAAAATATCTCATATGTTCAATTGCTAAAGGAATGTCGGCATTTGTAGTTTCACTGATTGGTTTCCCATTATCCAACGTTTCCAATTGAGCAAGTTCAGTTTTATTTTCTTCCATTAAATCGGCTAGTTTATACATCAGTCTACTGCGTGCAGCTGCGCTCATTCTTGACCAAGGACCTTCATCGAATGCTTTGCGTGCAGCTTTGACGGCTAAGTCGATATCTTCTTTATCAGCTTCATAAACATCGGCAAGTTTTTGTCCTGTAGCAGGATTAGGAGTGGAGAAGGTTTTTTTTGAAGCACTTTCTACAAACTGACCATTAATATAGAGCTTTTTTGGTCCTGTTAAAAATTTTTGCAGCTTTCCACTTACTTCTAACGTTAGATTTGTCATTAATTACCCTCCTGAATAAAATGTTTATCTTGGGCAAAACATGATGACTTATTGTTAACGCTATGATTGCCAATTTTTATGATAAATGAAAAAAAAGGAATATTCAATCTATAACATTCGACAGAATATCCAAGATTTCTTCATCTATTAAAAAAATGTAGTATTATTTTGTCAAGACATGTGTAATTACTATAGCAAAAATGAAAGTTAATAGTTAAAATGAAAAAGGATAAAATAACAAGAAGGTCTAAAGTTCTTCAGGAGGAATATATGGGAAATAATGCGAAAATGATATCGCAGCGTAAGTTACTTAGTGTTGCGGGTCTTGGATGGATGTTCGATGCACTTGATGTCGGTATGCTTTCTTTCATCATTGTTGCATTAAAGCAGGATTGGAACTTAACCAGTGAGCAGGTTGGCTGGATTGGGAGCATAAACTCCATAGGAATGGCTGTTGGCGCCGTATTCTTTGGTGCGATGGCCGACAAGGTCGGACGAAAGAATGTCTTTATCATTACTTTATTATTGTTTTCGATCGCAAGTGGCCTGTCTGCAGCAGTCAGTACACTCAGCCTGTTCTTGATATTGCGTTTTTTGATTGGAATGGGACTTGGGGGAGAACTTCCGGTTGCCTCGACATTGGTCTCTGAAAGTGTTGAAGCGAGTAAAAGGGGAAGGGTTGTCGTCCTTCTTGAAAGCTTTTGGGCGGTTGGCTGGATTTTGGCAGCACTCATATCCTATTTCATCATACCGGCTTATGGTTGGCGGGTTGCATTATTATTGAGCGCAGTTCCAGCTTTATATGCGCTGTACCTGCGCTTGAAACTGCCGGATTCACCAAAGTATACGGAACTTGAAAAAAAGCAAAGACCATCTGTATTAAGCAATATGAAAAGTGTCTGGAAAAAGGATTACTCCCGTCAGACCCTTGTATTGTGGATTCTATGGTTTTGCGTGGTCTTTTCCTATTATGGGATGTTTTTATGGCTGCCAAGTGTGATGGTCCTTAAAGGCTTCAGCATGATTCAAAGCTTTGAATATGTTTTGATCATGACGCTCGCACAGCTTCCGGGTTATTTTTCAGCTGCATGGCTGATAGRGAAAATGGGACGTAAATTCGTTTTGATCACATACTTAATTGGGACGGCCGTCAGTGCCTTTTTCTTTGGATCGGCAGAGGGGCTGGCACTGCTGATAGTTTCCGGAATGTTCCTCTCTTTCTTCAACCTGGGGGCATGGGGGGCACTTTATGCGTACACACCTGAACAGTATCCAACATCAGTTCGCGGTACAGGGGCTGGGTTAGCTGCAGGGATCGGGAGGATTGGCGGTGTTCTTGGACCTTTGCTTGTTGGGTATTTAGTTGCCGCAGACACCCCGATTTCTTCGATTTTCACCATTTTTACAATTGCTATTTTAGTGGGGGCAGTTGCCGTGGCTTTTGGGAAGGAAACAAAGAATACCGTTTTGACATAAACAAAGGATGGGGACTTTGACTGCATGCAGTCCCCATCCTTTTGTTATTTAAAGTCTTTTATGATTTTTAAAAGGGATTCGGAGGCAGTCTTCGGATTATCTGCATTCATGATGGCCGATACGACTGCGGTACCTGATAGTCCGCTATCAGAAAGAGCGGAAATGTTATCGGCAGTGATACCCCCGATTGCTACTGCGGGAATGGATACGCCGCGGCAAATTTCCCCCAGATCCTCAAGTGCCATTAGGGTTGCATCTTGTTTGGTCTTGGTGGGGAAAACGGAACCGACTCCGATATAATCCGCTCCATTTCGTTCGGCTTCGAGTGCTTCTTCAAGAGTGGAGACAGATACACCGACAATCATATCTTCAGGAATCATTTTTTTGACGACAGGCAGTGGAAGGTCATCTTGCCCAATATGAATTCCGTCCGCTCCAACCGCAAGTGCTATATCCACCCGGTCATTGATGATAAGGGGAATCGAAAGCTCATTCAATAACTGTTTTAATGCAGATGCTTTTTCATAAAAGGAGAGGGAGGAATTGTTTTTCTCTCTAAGTTGTACGATCGAGACTCCTCCTGAAACAGATTGTGCAATGATTTTGGTCAATTCTTCTATTGCTATGGACTCTTCCGTAACTAAATACAGGCTTAAATCAATTTGGGACTTCTTCACTTATTTTCACCTCATGCATCCAGATTTCCTTATCCATTCTTGATATGGCATCGATTAATCGCACACGGAAAGTACCTGTTCCTTCATCCTTTTGAAGGGTTGCGGCTGCTAGTTCCCCTGAAATGCTCATTGTTGAGATACCGGCAATTGCTGCAGAATAGAAATCATCGGTGACTCCGGAAAAAGTTCCGATAAGAGCAGTGGACATGCAACCGGTACCTGTAACATTAGTTAAAAGGAGGTTCCCGTTATCGATGATGGACGTATGTTTTCCATCGCTGACCGCATCCTTAGCTCCGCTGACCACGATGATGCTATTCAATTCATTTGCCGCTCGTGCAGCCAGCTCTGCATTGCTAATCGCAAGTTCCCCCGAATCCACCCCGCGAGTAACGGTATCCCCACCCATCAATGACAGGATTTCACTCGCATTTCCGCGAATGATTTGGAAAGTAACCTTACTTAGGAGCTCTTTGACTTGCTCTGTACGATAGGAGGTGGCACCAACGCCCACCGGGTCCAAAATGACCGGGATGTCCAGGGCATTTGCCGTTTTACCGGCAATCTCCATTGCTTCCAAGGCCTTATCATCGATCGTACCGAAATTCAGGACCAATGCATCTGCTAATTTGACCATATCCGCCACTTCTCTTGGGCTCGATGTCATTACTGGTGAACCTCCGATGGCAAGGGTGGCATTTGCACAGTCATTGACCGTAACAAAGTTGGTGATTTGGTGAACGAGTGGTTTCCTTTCTCTTACCTTCATAAATAAATCGGCTGAAGAAACCTTCATAATAAGTCACTCCTTTCTTTTTTTGAATATGAATGAAAATGATKGACAGGTCCATGACCTTTACCGATTGAAAAGCTATTGCGTATCGCTTCGGAAATATAGGTCTTGGCTTGTTCGATCGACACTTGCAATGGCAGTCCATTTGCCAGGTTAGATGTAATGGCGGATGATAGGGTACAGCCCGTACCATGAGTGTTTTTTGTATGAATGCGCTCTCCCTTGATCCAGTGGAAGTCAGTCCCATCATAAAAAAGATCATTTGGATTTCCTGCTGCATGGCCGCCTTTAAGTAAAACGGCTTTGGGACCCATTTCTTGTATCGAAATGCATGCCCTGTAGAAATCTTGTTTCGTCCGAATTGGGAAGCCAGTAAGTACTTCCGCTTCTGGTACATTGGGTGTTACAAGATTTGCAAGCGGAAGCAATTCCATTTTTAAGGCAGAGACGGCCTTTTCGTCGAGCAAATGGTGGCCGCTTTTGGAAATCATGACAGGGTCAAGGATAACGATGGCAGGCATGAAGGTTTTAAGGGACGCAGCGACCGTTTCCACGGTTTCTTTTGATCCAAGCATGCCTATTTTTACTGCATCGACAGGAATATCTTCAAAGATAGCTGCAATTTGATCCGATATGATAGCAGTTTCAATGGGCTGTACAGAACGGACTTCCATTGTGTTTTGGGCGGTTACGGCTGTGATGGCAGACATTCCAAATACACCATGTGCAGAAAATGTTTTTAAATCCGCTTGTATTCCAGCACCGCCCCCTGAATCAGAGCCTGCGATCGTTAATGCTGTTTTCATAAAAAAACCCCTTCATATAAGTATTTTTTAGCAATATTTTAAGTAATATGAAAGCTAAAATCGCCCCTGCGAATGAACTGAACATAAAAGCCGGTAAAAAACCAAAAAGAGCAGCTTTTTCTCCCAATAGGAGGGTTGCAAGCGGATAACAGGCCAGGGAACCGAGAAAGCCGGTCCCGATCACTTCCCCTAAACAGGCGAATTTTAAGCTTTGTGTTTTTCGGTAAAGGATGGCGGCCAAAAGTGCACCATACATACTGCCGGGAAAGGCGAAAATTGAACCGGTACCAATCATGTTTCTAATGATGGAAACTAAAAAAGCTTGTGTCACCGCATATGCAGGCCCCAATAGAACCGCCGTCAGGACATTTGCCAGATGTTGAATAGGAAAGATTTTTGCAAATCCTGCAGGGATGAAAATAAATGAACTGGTAAGCGTCGTTAAAGCCGTGATCATGGCAGTCAATGTCAGTTTCTTGATAGGGTTCATCCTCATGTCAACCACCTACAGAGGCCAATCCTGCTCATTTTGAACCATGTCCCAGAATAAATATTCATATCGGGAAGTAACCAAAAAGTGCTTTTCTAATCTAAGAAGTTCCTTTTCAGGCATGCCTTCCGTCAATTCTTCCAACAAAGCGATCAGCCACTTGTGTGCTTCCCCGAATTCAGGAGATGAATAGGACCTTATCCAATCTGCGTAGCGATTGTTTTCCAGTGCTGCTCCATTTTGTTCTTTTAATAGCAAACCGATTTCATAATAATCCCAAGCGCAAGGCAGAAGACAGGCGATCAAGTCTGCCAAAGTCCCATGCTGAGCTGCATTTAGCATGTAACCTGTATAGGCTAGAGTGGTTGGAGTAGGTTCTGTATTTTCCAATTCCTTGGAGCTGATCCCGAATTCGGAAGCATAATGCCGATGAATATCCATTTCCACTTGAAGGGTTTCATTTAAAATGCTCGCAAATTTTGCCATGGTTTCGATGTTATGGGCTTTGATGACACCTAAAGCAAAGAGCTTGGAATAATCCATGAGATAGACATAGTCCTGCTTCAGGTAATAGGCAAATTTCTTTTCAGGAAGTGTGCCGTTTCCAATTGCCTGGACAAAGGGATGTGAATGATTCCTTTTCCAAATCTCTTTTGCCCGTGCATGCAGTCTATCACTGAATGTTTCTAATTTTGTATTCTCCATTGTTCATCCTCCTATAGAATGGCTCCCTTTGCCTTTGTTAAATAAAAAAACCCCGTTCCTGAATACGGAACGGGGTAGATGGATATAGTCTGTAAATGGACGATATCATCCACTTCCCTCCGCCGGTATGAGCCGGTTCAGGTTCAAAGGGTCCGGAACTAATTCCATCTCAGTCTTAAAAAAAGACTCCCCTAGTGGTGTGAATTGTATGTAATTACTGACATCATATCAGAAAGACAAGAAAATGCAACCCGTATTTGAAAGAGGAATCACTTTATGTCCAGGAAAAAAGGGAGAACCAGGTAATTGACTTTTGAAGATTATTAGGATAGAATCATTTCTACATCATTATATATCGAATTCTTATCCAGAGAGGTGGAGGGACTTGGCCCTAAGAAACCTCGGCAGCGGACCCGTTTTGGGAACTGTGCTAAATCCAACAAGCATATGCTTGGAAGATAAGAAGAGCCGTACGGAAACTGTCAGCCTCTTCTTAAATTAGAAGGGGCTTTTATTTTTGGGAAATAACGTTTAGTGACATACTAGAAAAGGTATATATAATTTGGTGAAATCAAATAAGTTGATAAAGTTTAGCTAACTAGAAGCAGGCTCTAGGATGACTAGGAAAGGAGCCATTTACATGGCAGAATTATTTAAGAGGATTGAACAGAGGAAGGCAAAACTCATTGAAGAGCTATTGTCCAATGGAGTATACAAAACCTCTGATGAAAGGCACCTTTATGATGCCCCATTAAAAGTACTTGAAGATGAATATAAGATTGTTATAAATAGACCTAATAACGAGTCACCTTCTGAATGGATGACATAGTAAGTGAAATACAATATTTGGTTTTTTGGATAAGGGATATGATGTAAGCATTCACAGTCTACACTAGTGGATGCTTTTTTTGCGTTTATTAGAAAACGACACAAATTATACATAATTAAATAACAAAATAGGTGTTTTGTCACATTTGACCTATAAAATAACACATTTAATTTCTGAGAAATAGTTGATTTTAACTAGTAGTTTCATTATGATGAAAGTGTAAAAATATTGAATAAATGGGAGGTGACTATAATGCCTTGCCGTAAGGTAACTATAGAAAAAGTAGAAGAGAAGAGACAGGAAATGATAAAGTTGGGAGCGATTTACGGCTTAACAAGTCTGCTGACTGTTCAAGCCAGTCAAGAATTGGATACGCTATTGAATGCGTTAGCAAGTAAAAGAGATTCTGAATATTTTTCCCTTCAAGAAGCATATAGGTATTTTTAAATTAGCAATTCGACCTGTATTAATCTAAAAAAGCTACTGCTCAAGGCAATAGCTCTAAAGAATTATATTTAAATATCGACACGTTTACCTAGAATGATCAAATCCCGCTCAATGCCATCCATCTCGGCAACTTGAGGTAAATGTGCCCATTCTTCAAACCCGAATTTAGAAAAAAGCTTAAGGCTTGGTGTATTATGGGCGAAAATGAAACCCAATAAAGTCTTAACACCTAATTTTGGACTCAATTCAATTGCCTTTCGAATCGAAATTTGTCCAATTCCTTTTCCCCGGAAATAATCATCAATGTAAATGCTGATTTCGGCAGTGGAATTATATGCCGGTCGGCCATAAAAGGATTGAAAGCTCATCCATCCAGCGGTTTTCCCTTCTATAGTAATGATATATAGCGGTCTACTTTCTGAATGATGTTCCTCAAACCATTTAACCCTCGATTGGACGGATACAGGTTCCGTATCTGCCGTGACCATCCTTGAAGCAATTGTCGAATTATATATTTCAACAATTCTGGGTAGATCAGATAGTTCTGCCTCTCTAAACTCTATGTGTTCTTCCATGATTTAAACTCCTAACTATCATTTATTCAATCTCCAGAATGAAGGGTAATCCCGTTTTTGGTTTTAGGGACGTTGAATGAAACCCAATCCATTGAAAGTTTTATATTATCATACACTTTTTATTCTTTATCTGACAATTCTTTTTTATGTTAGTACTGCAGATTTTTTGGGTATGAAAAAGATTAAATACTTCTAGTAAAAAACAAGAGGAGAACCAAATGAAAAAATTGGCAGGTATATTGATTATCGTACTGTTTATATGTTTTGCTGCATATGAATTTCAGGCCTCGGAGTCGGAAGACGTGCAAAGGGTCATGGCTTTTGGAGATTCATTAACCTATGGAAAAGGGGATAAGGACGGGGAAGGATATATAGATGGCCTTGAAGATGAATTGAATAATCCCCAATCGGAGCAAAAAGTGAGTTTTTGGAATTACGGTATTAAAGGCCAGGAAACGGATGGGGTGATGAAACAGCTAGATGATTACCGAATTAAAACGAAACTTGATGAAGCCGATACTTTCATTGTTTTTATTGGAACGAATGACTTGATCAATAGTAATGGCGGGAACTTGGAGAAAATAAGTGACCGAAAAATCAATGAGGGTAAACGGGAATATATCAACCATCTGAAAAAGATTACATCAACACTGATAGAGGCAAACGATAAAGCGGATATTCTGGTAATAGGACTATATAACCCAATTAAAGACAATCAAAAACTTGAAAAGCACATTCGCGATTATAACGAGTCAATAAAGGGATTAGCCGATAAAGGTGAAAGGATGTTATTCATTCCTACAAATGATCTTTTTGAAGATGAAAAGAAAACAAAGTATTTCAGTGATAAGTTACATCCGAATGAAAAAGGGTATCAGCTCATTGCGAATCGGGTTTTGGAAAGTTATGATTTCAAATGAAACCAAACATGCACAGAAAGGCTTTCTGTGCATGTTTGCCTGCTAAGTTGCTAGGTATTTGATATCGCTTAGTTGAGGGAACTGTAAGTCATGGAGCTGCTTGTATCGGCCGTTGTTTTGCATTAACTGGTCATGTGTTCCTTTTTCAAGAACCTGCCCTTTTTCCAGAACAATGATTTGATCGGCGTCATGAATGGTCGATAAACGATGTGCAATGACTATTGAAGTCCGTTTCTTCATTAAACGTGACAAGGCTTGCTGGATCAAATGTTCAGATTCTGTATCCAAGGCCGCCGTTGCTTCATCGAGAATGATGATTTGCGGATTTTTCAAAACTGCCCTGGCAATGGCAATGCGCTGTTTTTGTCCGCCTGAAAGCTTGACTCCGCGCTCTCCGATCTGAGAATCATAACCATCAGGAAAAGCACAGATAAAGTCATGCGCATTTGCCGCTTTGGCGGATTCGATGATTTCATAATCTGTAGCATCAAGTTTGCCATACACGATGTTATCACGGATGGAACCATTGAATAGAATGATATCCTGAGAAACAATTCCCATTTGTCCCCGTAATGACTTCAGTGACACATCTTTGATATTATGTCCATCCATTTTAATCGTTCCATTTTGCGGATCATAAAATCGGATCAGTAGGCTCGTGATGGTCGATTTTCCTGCGCCGGAGGAGCCGACCAAAGCGGTTACTTGACCAGCTTTCATGGTCAGGTTTAGATTGCCGAGAACAGGAACAGTCTCATCATAAGCAAAATCAACACTTTTAAACTCAATTTTCTTTTTTATGGCAGGGAGTTCAATGGCATTTCCCTTGTCACTTATTTCAGGTTGGGTTTCCAATATTTCAGTTATCCGCTCAAAGGCGGCGGCTGATTGCTGGACAATACTGATTACCCGGCTAAAATTGCGAACGGGACTCTGCAGCAACCTTAAATAGGCTAGAAAGGCCACGATTAATCCTATTGTGAATTCACCCTCCATCACTTGCCAAGCACCGAACACAATGACTGCTACAAGACCGATATTGTTCAATAAATCAATAATCGGCCCGAACATGGAACGCAGCCGAACGGACTTAAGGTTTGCAGTCATATTTTCCTGATTACGCCTCGCAAACCGCCTTGATTCGAATTCTTCATTTGTAAAAGATTGAATGAGCCGCATTCCTGAAATCGAATCCTGTAACTGGTTGCTGACATCTCCTGCGGAACTTTGCACAGACCTAAATGACATCCTGATGCGTTTCCCGAATACCCTTGTGATATAGAACATGAAAGGGAATGTAATAAGAAGGACAATGGTAAGCTTCCAGTTAATGAAAAGCATATATACCGCTACGGCAATGAAGGTCACCGTGTCAGTCAAAACCTGAAGTATGCTCGAAGAGATGAGCTGCTGCAGTAAATTGACATCATTGGTCAACCGCGACATTAAGTCACCAGTCCGGTTTTTATCAAAGAATTTCATATCCAGTGTTTGAATATGTTCATACATGCTATTACGTATATCCATGATGGCCTTTTGACCGACCTTGGAAACGATATAGCTGTTAAAGTAGTTCAGTATAGCCAATAAGATTGCAACACAAAGAATTCCTGCACCAATCCAGATCAACGAGTCATATCTTTTTTCGGGAATGATTTTATCAATCGTAAACTGTGTCAATTGGGGGATGGAGAACTCAAGCAATGAAATGAAAAGCATGATACATAAAACCAAAGAGCAAAACTTCCATTTCGACGGGACCCGATTGAACATTTGTTTAACCATCAACCATATGCTTCCTTTTGAGGGTATTGCATGTATTGCACTGCGCCCTTTGTGGCTGAATGGAATATGTCCTCCACTCATAACGATCACTCCTATTTTACTGTCCTAGATGATTTTTGCCTTTATGACTATCATAGGGCTTTTCTAAAAATAGACAACTTTTAATCGGTTCGTTTTGTCAAAAAAGAATTATTATTTTACACTTTCCTATAGGACATGGAATAATTAAAGGAGATTAGCAAGGCTGATAAGAGGAGATGCTAAAATGAATGAAAATGAAAAAATCAGGGGAGAACTTTTAAATGCGGTCAACGGACTATCGGATGAACAGCTGAACGCCCAACCTGAAACAGGAAGATGGAGCATCATCCAGGTTTTGGATCATTTATATTTAATGGAGAGGGCCATAACAAAGAGCATTTCCGATAAATTGAAAAGCGATGAAAGCATTCCTGCTGTGGATAAACCGATAGAACTTACGTTAAATCGTAAAATGAAGGTCCAGGCCCCGCCATTTGTCACTCCGTCGGAATCATACCAAACTTTGAGTGAAGTTAAGGAGAAGTTGTCCAAATCCCGAAAAGCTTTTGTACATGTCGTTGACCATGCAAAGGAAATTGATCTCGAACAAAAGTCTTTTACGCATCCTTTGTTCAAAGATTTAAGCCTGAAGCAATGGATTCCGTTCGTGGGACTGCATGAAAAACGGCATTTATTGCAAATTGAAGAATTAAAAGCAAAGTTATAATAGAAGAAAAACTCATCCGTCTCTGGTTGAGTTTTTCATTTTCAGATAGATATTTTCGTAAAGGAAGGATTTTTTAAGTGAAAGCCACTTGGATAAGGACATGTTTGGTATTGGGCTTTTTCGGATTGCTGCTGTGGCTATTGTTCAAGTATATGCTTCCGCCTGATCTAGACGAAATCGAACTGACTGACGAGCTGAATCCGATCGTAGCCGAAAAAAAAGACGAGCTCATTCAACTGGCTAAGGACAAAGGCATCCCGGTAATCATTACGGCCGGATTCCGGTCTTTAGCCGAGCAAAATGAACTCTATGAAAAGGGCCGATCAGACCCGGGCAACATCGTAACGAATGCAAGAGGTGGCGAGTCGCTGCATAACTTCGGTTTGGCGATAGATTTTGCCCTCCTTAACAAACAAGGCGAGGCCATTTGGGATATGAGTTATGACGGTAACGATAATGGAAAGTCGGACTGGATGGAAGTCGTAACAATCGCTAAAGGGTTAGGTTTCGATTGGGGAGGGGATTGGGCAGGGTTCAAGGATTATCCGCATTTACAAATGACATTTGGCTTAAGCCTGCGTGAGCTGCAGCAAGGCAAGCAGCCAAAAGGGCAGTGAAAGTGGTTGGCTTCATCATAAGCCGCATAATTTTGACTAAAAGCAGGAAAATAAGCATGTGAATTGCTTTACAGGTAAGAATTCGATAAAGTGAACTAGTGAGAAATCAGACATAAAGGAGTGCAGTCACCATGGAAGAAACAAAAAATTGCCGGGACTCTTTGGTCATAAAAACAAGCCTGGTCCTCCCGCCGGATACAAATAATATTGGTACGATGTTCGGAGGCAAATTAATGGCATACATTGATGATGTAGCGGCTATATCAGCCATGCGTCATGCGCGAAGCAACGTCGTTACGGCATCAACTGATTCCGTCGATTTCCTGCACCCTATTCACGAAGGAAATGCAGTTTGCCTTGAAAGCTTCGTGACTTATACGGGCAGAACATCAATGGAAATCATCGTAAAGGTGATTGCAGAGGATTTAGTTACAGGAGCCCGAAATTTATGCGTCATTTCCTTCCTGACATTTGTTGCCATTAATGAAGAAGGTAAACCAATTCCTGTTCCCCGTTTGGTTCCGGAAACGGAGATGGAAATGAATTTAAATGAATCAGCAAAACAACGGGCCCAAATAAGGAAAAAAAGAAGGGAAGATACACAGTTCATTGCAAGTACTTTCGGTGTGAAACTGCCATGGACCGATCAATCAAATCCAGGATTATATAAATAAGATAGGCATCCCTTCAGCCGTTCTTATTGATGATCGAGACATTAAGTGAAAAGACGCTTGGATAATTCCAAGCGTCTTGTTTATGTTCCCTTGTTAGGTCTTTTAGTCATCGCTAGCTAAAATACCAAAGAAGCGCAAGATGTTAATGAATAGGTTAATGAAATCAAGATATAGATTCAACGCCATGAGCGGTACTTCTTCGGCTGTTACCCCGTAATGCTTCATTCGATTGAAATCATATAAAATATAACCGCTGAAAACTAAAATCCCTATAAATGAAAAGACCAGCATGGCTGTAGAACTTAATGGAAAGAAAATGTTGAAAATGCTAATGACGACTAAAGCTAGCAAGGCCGCAAATAACATTCCCCCCAAGAATGAAAGGTCCCTTTTGGTGGTTGAGGCATAAACCGCCAGTCCTCCAAATACGACTGTCGTCGTAACACCTGCCAGGATCACCACATTTGCCCCTGCTGCGGCTAGGTAGTGGGCAATGATCGGATAGGTCGTAATTCCGGAAATCAACGTGAAAATATACAAAAATGTGTAACCGATGTTTTTTTTCCTTCGCAATATGAATGCTCCAATCAACATGGCAATCTCAAGTATCGCCAAGGGAAGAAACAAGGATGGCGGAACAAGAGTGCCGAGAGCCATACCTAAAACGGAAACGGCAAGAGATAAAGCGAACGTCCGCATGACGGACGGCATATATGTTTGTACAATTTGTGAATACATTCAATCACCCCATCATTTATTTTCTACCGTTTTCTACGAATCTGATTTAAAAAGGTTTCATTGCATACAATGAAATTTGGTGTTTTTTTAAAAGTATTGAAATATATATGAAGTAATTACCTTTTCTATGATATTCTTACAAGTATACTAATTTTTCTGAAATATTAAAATACTTTAAACGAAACCATTCCGCGGTAAGTAAAACGATAAGGTCAATAAATAGACATAAACTTCAAAAAAAGCTATCTCGAAATAATAAATCCGAAATTATTGATTCTATATATTTAATCGGACTTCAAAACTTTACTGTATAACAGTTATAAAGGAAACGTTTTTATGTTGCAGAAAATTATTCCTAAAGTTATAAAATATGAAAAAAATGTGATTATTTTCTATAAAAACTATTGTATAATTGTAAAAAAATGATTAAAATTTTAAATAATTATCAGAAGATTAATTATTTTCCCGATAAAATAGTTTAGGGGGAGCAAGGATGAAGAAAGCTATTTTACAAATAGAAAACCTAACTACCTCATTCCGAATCGGTAACAAATATCATGCAGCGGTGGATGATGTTTCGTTTACGGTGAATGAAAATGAAATTGTAGCAGTTGTTGGAGAATCAGGGTGTGGAAAGAGTGCATTGGCCTTATMCATCATGCAATTACATAATAAGCAAAGAACGAAATCCGAAGGAAACATCCATTATAATGGCCAAAATCTCCTTAAGTTGAATGATGTACAAATGAATAAAGTCCGTGGTAAGGAATTGGGTATGATATTCCAGGAACCCTTAACGGCTTTGAACCCGCTCATGACCATCGGAAAACAGATCGAGGAGAATCTTGATTACCATACTGAACTCTCCAGTGCTGAAAAAAAGAACAGGACGATCGAACTTTTGACACAAGTGGGAATTCCATACCCTGAACGGACGTACAAGCAATATCCGCATGAGCTCTCGGGCGGAATGCGGCAAAGGGCAATGATCTCGATTGCCATTGCTTGCAACCCTGCACTGGTCATCGCCGATGAACCCACGACGGCATTGGATGTTACGATCCAAGCGCAAATACTTGATCTGCTGAAGGATATCCAAAGCAGGACAAAAATGGGGATCATCTTAATTACACATGATCTGAGCGTCGTAGCAGAGGTCGCTGACAGGATCGTTGTCATGTATGCAGGTCAGGTAGTGGAAACGGGAAGTGTTAAAGAGATATTCAACAATCCGCTGCATCCATATACAAGGTCATTATTGAATTCGATTCCTTCGGCCGCAAACGAGAAAAACCGTTTGCATGTTATCGAGGGAATCGTTCCATCGATAGCCAAAATGGATCGGATCGGATGCCGCTTCCAAGATAGGATTCCATGGATACCAAAACATGCGCATGAAGAGACACCCCGGCTTCACGAAGTGGGCAACGGTCATTTTGTCCGCTGTACCTGCTATAAAGCATTCTATTTTCAAGCTGAAGGAGATGCATCGGCTCATGACATTACTAAAGTTAGATAATCTTAAAGTGCATTTTCCAATAAGGGGCGGTTTTTTTCGAAGGGTGGTCGATCACGTAAAGGCAGTTGACGGTGTTTCCTTTGAGTTGCAGCAAGGGGAAACATATGGTTTGGTCGGGGAATCCGGAAGCGGCAAGTCCACGACAGGCAAGGCAGTGGTCAAACTGAATGAGGTGACATCCGGACAAATCCTGTTTGAAGGCAGGGATTTAGCATCTTTAAGTAGAAGAGAAATTAAACCGTTCAGAAAAGATATCCAAATGATTTTCCAAGACCCATATTCATCATTGAATCCCAAGAAGAGGGTACTTGATATAATTGCCGAACCGCTGAGGAACTTCGAACGGTTATCCCCTTCAGAGGAAAAGAAAATCGTACAGGACTTCTTGGACAAAGTCGGACTGAGTCCGGAATCGATTCACAAGTATCCTCATGAATTTTCTGGGGGGCAGCGCCAGCGAATTGGGATTGCCCGATCATTGACATTGAAACCTAAACTGATCATTGCGGATGAACCGGTGTCAGCCCTGGATGTTTCCGTTCAGGCACAAGTATTGAATTTTCTTCAAGATCTCCAACAGGAGTTCAATTTGACTTATTTATTTGTAGGGCATGATTTAGGTGTAATCCGGCATATGTGTGACCGGATGGGTGTCATGTATCGCGGTAGATTGGTAGAGGAAGGCAAAAGCGAGGAAATCTATGAAAATCCCCAACATATATACACGAAGCGCCTGATTGCCGCCATTCCTGATTTAGAGCCGGAAGTCCGCGAAGATAAAGTGCAGCTTAGAAAAAAACTCACCTCGGAATATGAGTCTACCTACTCAAAATATTTCGATGAGAATGGACGTGCTTACGATTTGAAGCCAATCTCATCGACGCATAGAGTCGCATTACAATAAGGAGGTGGAAGGAATATGTGGAAATTTATCCTAAGACGATTATTAGTAATGATCCCGCAGCTCTTTTTATTGAGCATCATCGTTTTCATGATGGCAAAAGCAATGCCCGGAGATGCACTGTCCGGCCAGGAAATCAACCCTAGGGCCAATCCAGCCGAGCTTGATAGGATCAGGGAAGAGCTGGGTTTGAATGATCCTTGGTACCAACAATATCTAAGGTGGGCATCCAATGCAGTACAGGGGGATTTCGGTGTTTCCTATACACATAAGACGCCCGTTATGGATGTGATCGAAGACAGGCTTTGGAACACGGTGTTCCTGGCATTGGTCACGCTGATCTTTACATATATGCTTGCGATACCATTAGGCATACTTAGCGGAAGGTATAACGATACCTGGGTGGATAAAACCGTTACGGGTTATAGCTATTTAGGGTTTGGCACGCCAATTTTCATTTTTGCTTTAATCATGTTATTCGTTTTCGGATTTGCCCTTGATTGGTTCCCGTCTGGAGGCAGTGTCGATTCAAAAGTGGATGAAGGAACATTCGCCTATGTTGTAAGCAAGATCAATCATTTGATTTTACCAGCTTTAAGTACAGCTTTAATTGCAACAACAAGTACGATCCAATATTTGCGAAATGAAATCATCGATAATAAAATCAAGGATTTCGTAAGGACAGCGCGTTCGAAGGGAGTGCCCGAATCAAAAGTGTATTCACGGCATATCCTGAGAAATTCCTTTTTACCGATAGCAGCATTCTTAGGTTATGAAATTACTGGATTGGTCGGCGGCGCGGTCATAATCGAGACCATTTTCAGTTATCCGGGACTTGGGCAGCTTTTCCTTAGTTCAGTCAGTCTGCGGGACTTCAGTGTTGTCACGGCCATCGTCATGATGACGGGATTTGCCACTCTGCTTGGCACCCTTCTTTCGGACATCATACTTAGTGCGGTCGATCCGCGCATACGGATAGAATAGGAGCGGGGTGAGTCGTATGGAAATGAAAGTGGAAACCGGTAAGAACATACAAGTTAATGATGTGAGCCCTTCAGGTATCAAGATCATCTGGCAGGAAATCAAGAAAGACAAGCTTGCCATGGGCTCATTGATTATATTAGCAGCCATATTGCTTTTTGTTTACGGTGCGTCGTTTTTCATGGACGCCAAAGAAATAGCCAAGGTCGATTTTCTCTCCATTTATTTGGAACCATCCTCAGACTATTGGCTTGGAACCGATTATGGCGGCCGGGATGTATTCGGCCAACTGATAATCGGTACCAGAAATTCATTCACGATCAGTTTATTCATTACATTATTCACGGCTATCATCGGTTTATCATTAGGGCTTCTGGCGGGCTACTTCGGCGGGGCAACCGATAATGTGATCATGCGTGTCATCGATTTCGTGATTGCCCTGCCGCAATTGATGTTCATCATCGTTGTGGTCACGATTGTGCCGATCTTCAATGTATATGTTTTCATTTTAATCATGACGATGTTTTTATGGACAGGAAAGGCTCGGCTGATACGTTCAAAGGCTTTGTCTGAGCGTGAGCTGGATTATATCCACGCCTCACAGACACTCGGGACGCCACATTGGAAAATCATCCTGTTTCAGCTTCTGCCCAATGTCAGTTCATTGATCATCGTCAACTTCATTTTGAACCTTGCAGGCAATATTGGCTTAGAATCCAGTTTGACTTTCTTAGGGTTCGGCCTTCCGGAGAGCACCCCAAGTTTAGGGACGCTCATCAGTTATGCTCGAAATCCAGATGTTCTGGAAAACAAGTGGTGGATATGGGTACCCGCATCACTCATGATTTTAGTGTTGATGCTGAGTATAAATTTCGTTGGTCAAGCGTTAAARCGCGCAGCCGATGCAAGACAAAGAAGAGGATAATAAAAGGGGAGTGTATGATATGAAAATCAAAAGCTACAGTAAGGTATTAAGTGCATTGGCCATTTCGTCTCTACTGCTTGCTGCATGTTCGAATGATACGGAGAAATCGTCAACGAAAGAGAAAAAAGGGAAAGATGTCGAACAGGTCGATACCTCTAAATTCCCGACAAAGACGACAAATCAAGGAGAGCCGATTAAAGGCGGCCATTTGACATATGGTTTGGTATCAGATACCCCGTTTGAAGGGATATTAAACAAAGTTTTCTATCAAGGTGAACCCGATAATCAAGTTATCACATTCTTTGATGAGGATTTATTGGATACAGACGAAAACTATGTTTTCACGAATGAAGGTGCCGCTTCCTATGAGATATCGGACGATCATAAAACGGTCACGCTGACGATTAAGGATAATGTAAATTGGCATGATGGAAAGCCAGTGACAGGTGCCGATTTGGAATATGCATATCTTGTCATGGGAAGCAAAGATTACAAAGGTGTCCGCTATGACGAGCAAATGGCTTTGATCGAGGGTATGGAAGAGTATCATGAAGGGAAAGCGGATAAGATTTCAGGCATTAAAGTCGATGGCAAGAAAATCACTTTCACATTCAAAAAGGCGAATCCTTCCGTCACGACCGGATTATGGACATACCCGCTTCATAAAGAATACTTAAAAGATGTTCCGATTGCAGATTTGGAATCATCGGATAAAATCCGTAAAAATCCGATTGGGTTTGGACCATTCAAAGTGAAGAAAATCGTTCAAGGGGAAGCGGTCGAATTCGAAGCGAATAAAGATTATTACCGCGGTGAACCTAAATTGGACAGTGTCACATTGAAAGTCGTGAATCCGTCCGTTGTCGTCAAGTCACTTGAAAATGGTGACCTCGATGTAGCAGAGGTCCTGGCGGAGCAATATGAGCAAGCCAAGGAATTGGATAATGTCGAATTATTGGGGAAAGTTGAATTGGCTTATTCCTATATTGGTTTCAATTTCGGCTACTATGATAAAGAAAAAGAAGAAAATATTATGGATGAGAATCCGAAATTCGGAGACAAACGCCTTCGTCAGGCGATGGCATATGCCATCAATAATGAAGAAGTGGGCGAAAAAATGTACAAGGGCCTTCGCTTCCCTGCCAACTCTGTCATTACACCGAACTTTAAATATAACAATAAAGATTTAAAAGCATATGAATATAATCCTGAAAAGGCTAAGGAACTTTTGGATGAAGCAGGGTTTGTAGATACGAATAATGATGGCATTCGTGAAGATGCTGATGGAAAAGAGTTCAAAATCAACTTTGCTTCCATGAGCGGTTCCGATGTTTCTGAGCCACTGGCAAGATATTATATCCAGCAATGGGAACAAGTAGGGTTGGACGTCGAATTGCAGGATGGAAGGCTGCATGAGTTCAATTCATTCTACGACCTGCTGAAAAAGGATAATGACGAAGTTGATGTTTATTCAGCAGCATGGGGCGTCGCTTCAGATCCGGATCCATCAGGAATATGGTCCAGGTCTGCAGAATTTAACTATACCCGCTGGGTGAGTGAAAAAAATGATGAGCTTCTTGCTAAAGGGATTTCAGAGGAAGCCTTCGATGATCAATATCGAATCGATACGTATAATGAGTGGCAAGAATTGATTCATGAAGAGGTTCCGGTCATTCCGACATTATTCCGTTATCAATTGGCTGGAGTGAATGAACGCGTTACAGGTTACGATTATCTCGCAGGCCGTCAATATCAATGGCATAATGTTGGGGTAACGAAATAATTTAAGCTGACTATCGGCTGCCTTTATGGCGGTCGATTTTTTGCGTTTCAATGGAGTGGATAAAGGTTATATAGATAATAGTAAGTAATTGGAAGGGTGATATTGATGGAAGTGAGAAATCCTAATGAAACAAAGAGAGAGTTAGAAATATTGTTTACTGAATCGGTTGGCCGTTTACTGAAACCTCTCGAAGAGGAAATCATTGCAGACATTGTAGCCTATCCAGACGAAAAGAGAATTGCCTTCTTGGAATATATGAAGGAAATGTCCAACAAACAAAGACAATTGAAGTAAGTTGAACTTTCATCATGAAGGAGGTTTTTTTATGAGAAACGAAGATATGGACAGATACAAGGTATGGCGCGATAAGTGGAAAAGAAGAGTGAATATGGAGAATTTAGCGTTATATGGAATTTCAACATTAGTTATGGCAATCTTGCCTGTCATGGCTTTTATGAGGTAAATCTATTAAAGGGCCGCCTTTTGGCGGTCTTTTAATATGTTAAAAGTTGCCATGAAAAGATATAATGAACAAAGAGGAAAGGAGAGATATGCATGAGCGTGATCGAAGAAAAAGAAATCGTATCTTACATAAAAGAATTGGTGTCCATACCCAGCCCCTCCGGCTATACTGAGCAAGCCATTAAATACGCGGCCGATTTCATGGAGCAGAGGAAGGTTTCATATAACATCACGAATAAAGGGGCATTGCTTGCTACATTAAAAGGCGAAGATGATAACAAACAACGCTTGCTGACTGCCCATGTCGATACTCTGGGGGCCATGGTAAAGGAAATCAAGGCGAATGGCCGCCTTAAATTGACGATGATCGGCGGTTTCCGCTGGAACTCAGTGGAAGGGGAGTATTGTAAAATCCATACAGCTGACGGAGCCATTATCACCGGGACCATTTTAATCAATCAGACCTCTGTCCACGTATATAAAAATGCCGGCGATGCGAAGCGTGATGATGAGACAATAGAGGTCCGGATAGATGCTGTCGTGAAAACCAAAGCGGAAACCGAGGCCATTGGCATTTCTGTTGGAGATTTTGTCTCCTTTGAACCGAGAGTGGAAGTGACGGATACAGGCTTTTTGAAATCAAGGCATTTGGATGATAAAGCTAGCGTGGGCATCCTCCTTCATATCATTGACCTCATTTCCACAGGAAAGATAAAATTGGCATATACGACCCATTTCCTGATTTCCAACAATGAAGAAATCGGCTATGGAGGAAATTCCAATATCCCTGAGAAAACAGTCGAATATCTAGCTGTTGATATGGGCGCGATCGGTGATGGACAAACGACGGATGAATTCAGCGTATCCATTTGCGCAAAAGACTCCTCGGGTCCTTATCATTATAAACTGCGTCAGCATCTGGTCTCACTTGCCAAAGCAAATGCCGTCGACTACCGCGTCGATATTTATCCATTTTACGGATCGGACGCTTCCGCTGCCATCCGGGCAGGATATGATGTCGTCCATGGCCTGATCGGACCGGGAATCGATGCATCACATGCCTTCGAGCGTACACATGTCTCTTCATTAAAGCATACAGCCAATCTGATTTTGCATTATATCCAATCAGAGTTGGTATAATCGTGAGAAAAGCCCGCACTCCTATCATAGTAGTGCGGGCTTTTACTTTGTTTTTTAGCGATATTTTCATTATATTCGTGAGTTTTGGTGTTTTATCACGTGAATTTTGGTCATTTACTTGTGATTTGGAGTAATACTCGTGAATTTTGGTCATTTACTCGTGAGTTTGAGCGTAATGCTCATCAATTGGCGTAAGTACAAAAAATAAAGATTTATAATGATAATTCTTGTGGAGGTTCACCATTGTTGTTCATCAACCGTATGCTTTCCGGCTTAATTTGCAGAATTAAATAATTTGGATCTTTCGGACCTTCGAACCACTTTTCAAAGGATTCATTCCATAATTTATCTTTCAGTTCCTGTGATTCGTTTATTTTCGAGGTACCTGAGATTTCCAGGTAAGAATCGCCCAATCCTTCATTATCATAGCCGATCAGGATATGAACATTAGGGTTCTTTGCAATTTCATCGATTTTTTCCGTCTTTCCGCTCGTTGGTGTGTATAAAGTTAATTCATCGTTAAAAAATGTCATATAGCGTGAATGTGGTTTGTTGTTTTCAACTGAAGATAAAACTCCTATTTTATGATCACGGATGATGTTCAATACTTTTTCTTTTATTTGGTTTTGGCTCATTTTTATACACTCCTTTTATTTTTTACTCTATTACTTTTCCTCTTTTTTCATTAAGTTAAACAAAATTATGCAGTTTGCCATTTTTATGAATGAATACTGAAAGAAGTTGCCATACTAGTCATTATGTGTTCTGTTTAGAGCAATTTCATGATGTGAATCCATTTGTAAAGGTGAGTATGATGAATGAATTGTGGTGAATTACTTATCATTGGCGGGGCAGAGGATAAGTGCCTTGAAGGTGAAGTATTAAATAAATTTGTCGAGCTTGCAACCCATAGCGAAGGCGGAATAGGAATATTGCCTACAGCGAGTGAAATTCCTGAGGAAGTGAGTACAGAGTATATCAAGATTTTCAGGGATTTAGGTGTGGACAGGGTGGAAGTGATCAAGCTGGATTCAAGGCAGGATGCAGACGATCCGGCAATTTGTGAACAGCTTTCATCTTTTTCCGCCATCTTCATTTCAGGGGGAAACCAAAGCCGATTGTCTGAACTGATTGGAAAAACAAAGTTCCACGATGCCCTTTCTAAAGCCTGGCATGAAGGAATGGTGATAGCAGGGACAAGTGCTGGTGCTTCGATTTTAGGAAAGTATATGATCGTTGCTGCTGACACGATGCTGAATGACAATAAGTTAAAGGTTGAAATTGGCGTAGGTTTCGGCTTCCTGGACGGACTGATAATCGATCAACATTTTTCCCAGCGTGGCCGTTTTGATCGTCTGTTAAGTGCAATAGCAGGGAAAAAGGAAATTATGGGTATTGGCATTGATGAAAATACAGCAATTTTAGTTAAAGACGGTCATTTTGAAGTAGTCGGCCAACATCAAGTATTGGTTCTTGATGGCAGCACCAGTGATTATATCAATATCACATCTTCTGATAATGGCAGTGAAGAGTTGACTCTTTCGGGATTTAACCTTCATGCACTAACCAGGGGATACCGTTTTGACCTGCTTAAAAGGAAATTGTTGATGAAAAAGGGGATCCAACAATGAAGATCAATCGAGTCCGTTATTTAAAAGGACCTAATTATTTTGCTTATACACCTACGATTTGCATTGAATTGGATATAGGGGAACTGGAACAGAAACCATCTGATTCAATACCTGGATTCAATGAAAAATTGTTAAAGGTGCTCCCGAACTTGGGAAGCCATACATGTTCAAAAGGGTATCGAGGCGGATTCGCCGAAAGGCTGAGAAAAGGAACATGGATGGGACATATATTGGAGCATATGACGATTGAGCTTCAAAACTTGGCCGGAATCGAAGCCATTCGGGGAAAAACGATAATGATGGAAAAGAAGGGTTTTTATTATGTTACCTTTGACTATCAGGAGCCTCACTCAGGTCTTCAAGCTTTTTTAGCAGCAAAAGATATCGCGGAGGCCATCCTGAATGGTGAAAAACTTATAAATGTACAATCTTATGTAAAACAAATAGAGCAGTTATATTATAAAAATAAACTGGGGCCAAGTACCGAAGCCATTTTTAAGGCAGCGCAAGCAAAAGATATCCCTGTCGAGCGAATGGGTGATGAAAGCTTACTGCGTTTAGGAACAGGTGCAAGGCAGAAGTATGTCCAGGCGACAATCTCTAGCCAGACTTCGAATATTGCGGTTGAGAATTCATGTGACAAAGCATTGACCAAATCCATTTTAAGAGGATGTGGCCTCCCTGTACCTGAAGGGGAAGTTGCCCATTCCATTGAAAATATCTTTGCCTCGGCGGACAGGCTGGGTTTTCCACTGGTCATAAAACCGTATAATGGGAGACAGGGTCAGGGTGTCATCACCCATATCAAAAATAAAGATGAGCTATTCAATGTAATCAATTGTTTGGAGTTGCATGTGGAGAAGTATATTATCGAACGGCATATTGAAGGGCATGATTATCGGTTACTGATAGTTAATGGAGAACTTATCGCCGCCAGTTTGAGGCTTCCCCCCTATGTTATTGGCAATGGCAAGGAAACGATACGCAGTTTGATAGAAAAGGAAAATTGTAATGATTTGCGGGGAGAAGGTCATGAAAAGCCGATGTCAAAAATCCCACTTACACATACCGTGACGTGTTACTTGGAAAAATCGAATCGGACGCTCGATACGATTCCGAATCAAGGGGAATTGGTTCAAGTTGTCGGCAATGCAAATCTTTCGACTGGCGGAAAGGCAATCGATGTAACGGACCAGGTTCATCCGACCATTAAGAATATGGCTGTTGCAGCTGCGAAAGCGATCGGTTTAGATATCGCCGGAATAGATTTTATTTGTGAGGATATATCAAACCCGATCGAACATTCAAGGACTGCAATTATTGAAGTGAATGCTGCACCGGGAATTCGAATGCATCATTATCCGAGTGAAGGGAAAAAAAGGGATGTAGGCAAAGCCATTGTCGATTATTTATTTCCGACCAGGGAAGAGGCGGCTATACCGATCATTGCAGTGACCGGAACAAATGGCAAGACGACAACAACCCGATTGATTCATTATTTTCTTACTAATGAAAAAACAAAAGTTGGGATGACAAATTCTGATGGAGTATATATCGGCGATGAGGTATTGGATCACGGTGACTGCAGTGGCCCTGTCAGTGCAAGAATGGTATTGGCCCATCCTGACGTCGATATTGCCGTTTTGGAAACGGCCCGGGGCGGGATTCTGCGTGAAGGTCTTGCTTTTCGTAAATGTGATGTGGGGATCATCACCAATGTAAGTGAGGATCACCTCGGCCGTGATGGAATCGATACATTGGATGATCTCATTAAATTAAAGAGGCTGGTAGCTGAAGTCGTAATGAAAACAGGCTATTGTGTACTGAATGCAGATGATCCGAATGTAGCTGCCATGAACGCTTATACAGATGGGGAGGTCATTTACACCTCTACAGATGCCACCCAGCCTCACGTGAAAGCTGCGATAGATAAGGGATGTAAAGTTTGGTACGTCAATGAAAAAGGAGTCATTTGTCATTCAGCTGATGGAGTCATCCATCCATTTATGGATTGCACCATGGTTCCAATTACGATCTCCGGCATGGCACGTCATAATATCGCCAATTTACTTCAGGCGTTAGCCGCAGCCGAAACACAAGGCATTTCCATGGAAGAACTAAGAAGGAAGGCTGCCACATTTATGCCTGATACGAATTTGTCCAAAGGACGGTTCAATTTGAAAAAGTTGAAAGAGCGCACGATCATCATCGACTATGCTCATAATGAAGCAGGATTGAAGGCCATATTCGAAACGGTCAGTGCCTATAACAAAAATCATCTTATCACTGTTTTGGCAGGGCCGGGGGACCGTATTGATGAAGAACTTATCAGGCTCTCCAAGGTAGCGGCCATTAATTCCGATCTGTTCATCATTAAAGAAGACGATGATTTGCGGGGAAGGGAGCCGTTAGAAGTAGCCGGGCTGCTTCAGGATGCTGCGGTAGAAGCTGGGTTACAAAAAGATCGGACATTCATCGAACCTAATGAATTGGACGCATTCATAAAAGCCTGGGAGAAATCACAACCGGGTGACCTATTATTGTTCTTTTACACGGATTTCGAATATGTAGAGAGATTTTTCGAAAAGGTTTCTACAAATCCGTTGCCGAAGAAATAAAACAAAGTGATCTCACCCAGGAAATCGCTTCACTTTCCAGCGTAAGTGGAAAATGAATGTAAGAAAAAAGCTAATCCAAATGGATTAGCTTTTTTTCATGACCGTTTCATTTGCAGCCGGGACAGCGGCATGGTCTTTTTTATATATCCGCTTAAGCACGATTGACTGAACAATCATGAATATACCTCCGATAGACCAATATAGTGGCAATGCAGCAGGAGCAGAGAAAGAAATGAATAAAATCATTGCTGGTGAGAGCAAGCTCATCATCTTCATTTGTTTCTGCTGTTCTTCCGGCATTTGTCTCACGGAAATGACCGATTGGAAGTAATAAATGACACCAGCGATTATCGCCATGGCAATATTCGGCTGACCTAGGCTGTACCAAAGGAAACTATGGGTCGCAATTTCATGGGAACCTTGAATCGCATAATAAAAGCCCATTAGGATCGGCATTTGAATTAAGAGCGGCAGACAGCCCATGTTTAAAGGGTTGACTCCATGTTTTTGGTAAAGCTGCATCATTTCCTGCTGAAGGGCCTTTTGTTTAGCAGGATCTTTCGTATCTTTGATTTTCTGCTGGATTGCTGTCATTTCCGGTTTCAGGCCATTCATCTTCGTCTTCATGCTAAGCTGTGTTTTGTATTGTTTGGCAGTCAGAGGTAGCAWAACAAGGCGAATCAAAAATGTCATCATGATGATGCTTAAACCATAGTTGCCATTAAATAAACCAGCATTGAATTCCAGCATTTTTGTCATGGGGTTAACCAATGCAGTATGAAATGGTCCGCTCGTTGCTGCTGAGCAACCAGTCAAAAGGGTCGTTGCCAAAAATAGGACGGCAATTAAAAACATGTTTTTCTTCTTCAATATAATTTCCTCCTCGAATTGTTAATGTTTAAACAACTAGAAGGAGGCTTGGCTCATCGGAATCATCTGGTGAATCTTTTTGCCGGATAAAGGTGAAAAAGCGCTGTGCACCGCGCCAATCAAAGGTGCTGCCTGTATGAACAGGGGATTTACTTTTATCTGTATGAACGGAAGCTTGATATTTGTCATTCAAGAGCGATTGCTTTTTATTTAAGAAGTAAAACGCGGCCAGTGGAAAGACAAAGGTAAATAAGTAACCTGCCCATACCGCATGGCGAACGGTTTGATAATCGAATTCTAATAATAATTCCCACATAGGAATCCCTCGTTTTTTCTAAGATAAGAAAATTTGTCCAAAAATGATTTAGGGCCTGATATGACTTTTGACCACATTTAAATCATTACCAACACTATATCAATTCTAGGGCAAGAAAGCTAAAAAATATAGGGGTTTTTTCAAAAAATAAACAGGGAATATTTTCTGATGCATCAATTTCAAAAATAGATCAAATGGAAATCAAATTCGAGACCGTTCAGAGCAAAGGTTGCACAAATGGTCATTCGTCTACATACGGATAAATGGAAGTTCAAATTATAAGGTGAAAAGGTATGAAACCATACGATTCATTCAATCAACAGAACGACCATAACGGTAATGAACGAAATGCACATCTCCGAAATATGGGCAATCATTTCATGGAAGGGGCATATCCATTAGAGAATCAGATGATGGATGTAAGGACTCCTCCTGGCCCGCCTGGTCCTTCCTACGGAGGGGGCCAGCCACCGCCTCGGCCGCCGCACGGAGGAGGACCGCCTCATATAGCTCCGCCATTATTCACTCCACAACTTCATGAAGGAATGTATAAGGCAATGGACACTGGGTCAATGAAAGGGTGCTTATACAAACATACGTATATTTGGCTTAAGAATGGCCGTTCATTTTGGTTTTACCCAACATATGTCGGATATAATTCAGTGGCAGGTTATCGTTGGAGACGAAGTCAACAGCGATGGGCCTATTATGGGACGGACGCGCATGAAATACAATACTTTCATTGTTATTAAAAAACAAAAAACAATCCGCATTTGCGGATTGTTCAGAATGTAGACAAACTCGATGAAAATCGAGTTTGTCTACATTTTTTTTGCTTGTACAAATTTGGACGTTGATTGGAACGTAGGGCACTCGCTTTCCGCGGRCGGTCCGGACTCGGCGCACTTGCGCCTGTGGGGTCTCCCTTGGACTCGCTATTCCCGCAGGAGTCTCGCACACCCGCTCCAATCAACTATGTTTTAGCCTACAGTCTTTGTTCCTAACCTTTAATCAAAATTTCAAAGGGAATTTTAAAAGGGATTCGGAGTGGGTCTCACCCTGAACCGTGTAAAGAACTAGTTATCACTTATCATTCAAAGTTTCAATCCAAAAAATAATCTGGAAAATCGGAAATGATCCCATCTACCTGCATCATTTTGAACATGTGTATTTGTTTTTTATTGTTGACGGTCCATGTAAATACTTTCATCCCGTGCTTTTGGATTCGCTTTTGCAGCTTCGTACTCAAAATCGTTTGTTTTGGATTCAAAAATGATGCGAACTCGGCAATCTCTTTTATTTTTTGGTCATTGATTCGCCGTTTTATCAAAACGCCCACTTGTATGTCCGGCATTAATTGATGAAACCTTTTCATGGATTCCATATCGAACGAATGAACCATTATCTTATTTTTACTTGTTGAACATTCTTGGAATTTACCTAATTCTTCGGCAAGTTTCTCTTCTATGCCGGGATAAGCAGAGGGATGTTTCAATTCGACTAAAATTCCGACCTCAGACCCGAAATTCTCCAATACCTCACTTAGTAAAGGTATCCTTTCGTTTTTATAGCGAGAATGATACCAGCTTCCTGCATCCAGTTCCTTTAATTCGGCTGCCGTGTAATCACGGAGGTTCCCTTTTCCGTTTGTGGTTCGATCCAAGGTGGGATCATGATGAACCACAAGGACATCATCTTTACTGAGGTGGATATCCACTTCCAGGAAATCAGCACCCAATTCAATGGCTTTTTTATAAGATGCCATTGTATTCTCGGGGCAATATCCAGATGCACCTCGATGTCCAATTTTAATGGGGGAATGCTGCTTTATTAAGCTTTCAGGGAAATCACTTTTTGATCCTTTAGCGTAGAGAGCGAACAGGACAAGCATGGTTATCACGATAATAAGAAAAAATGCGGTCATCTTTCACACTCCTATCAGGCACAATGATTAAAAATTTGCAGGACAGTCTCATTTCATAATATTACATGTTAGGCAGGAAAAAATCATGTTTTACACAATGTTATAATCCGACTTAAAGGATTTATTGGAAAGGTATGGAATACATATAATTTAAGTATCAATAAGGAGGGAAAGCAGATGGAATTGCAGGTGAAACCGAAGTCTAAAAAATGGAAGGGGAATTTTGGTTTATATTTTTCCCTTCCCATTCTCTCTTGGGCGTTTTACGATTTTGCCAATACGATTTTTTCTTCTAATATCAATACGATTTTCTTTCCATTCTTCCTCCAGGAACAGATTGGGGAAAATGCCGTTCTTGATCAGATTGCGAGTACCTTCATCTCCTACGCTAATGCGATTGCCAGTTTGTTTCTCGTTTTGTTTTCCCCGCTGTTCGGTGTCATGATCGATCGAACGGGAAAAATGAAAAAATACATTATGATTTTCACCCTCATTTCCGTTGTATGTACATTTTTAATGGGGGTATTCGGGGGGACGCCGTTGGATGGAAAGATTCTGGGCATTCCCGTTTCCTTGGCGATCGTCATTCTTTTATTTGTGATAGCAAAGTTTTTCTATCATTCGAGTCTGGTTTTCTATGATACGATGATGAGTGATTTAGGCACGAAACAGCAATTGCCGCTAATATCAGGATTTGGCGTGGCGGTAGGCTACCTTGGAACGTTAGTGGGACTGTCAATCTATCCATTCATAAGTAAAGGGAGTTCACATGAAGCCTTCATACCCACGGCCATTTTATTTCTGGTTTTTTCCCTTCCCTTATTCTTTTTTTTAAAAGAGTCTCCAAAACAGCAAAAAGCGAAAGAACCTTTTTTATCAGGTTATAAGGAAATTAAATCAACATTTAAAGAGATGCGCTCCTACCGATCGGTTTTTACATTCATGATTGCTTATTTCTTTTTAAATGATGCAATTGCGACCACTATCGGCATGATGGCCGTATATGCCAAGACTGTTGTTGGATTTTCCTCCAGCGGATTCATTTTGCTATACCTGGTATCGACAGTATCGAGCATTGCCGGATCGTTTCTGTTTGGATACATCACGCAGTCGAAGGGACCGCGGCTGGCTGTGACGTATGTGGGGGTTCTGCTCTTGGTCGCTTTATTTATAGCGGTCTTCGCACAAACCGCCCTTTGGTTCTGGGTTGCAGGGAGTATGTTCGGAATTTCGCTAGGTTCGATGTGGGTGACATCACGGACCTATATCATTGAATTGACTCCAGATGAGAAGAGGGGGCAATTTTTTGGACTATTTGCATTCTCTGGAAAAGTCTCTTCAATAATCGGTCCGCTATTATATGGAACGATAACGTTGATATTCCACGACCTCGGTACATTGGCGAGCAGGATGGCACTAGGGTCATTAATCATCATGGCGATAATAGGTCTTGGCTTTCTTTTGAAACTGAAGGGATTGGAAGAAGTGAAATAAGAAAAAGGGACTGGAGCCGGCCTTAATGCCGTATCCAGTCCCTTGCAAAAAATTTATACCAAAATCAAGGTGACATCGACGTTCCCGCGTGTTGCTTTTGAATAGGGGCAGGTCATGTGTGCTTTTTTGGCGAAGTCTTCGGCTTCTTCCCTGCTTAGGTCGGGAATCGAAACATCCAACCTTACAGCCAATTTAAAACCGCCGTCTTCCTCATCTTTACCGATCGTTACATTTGCCGTCACGGACGTATCGGCTTTTTTCTTTTCTTTTTGCAGTACAAGATTCAAGGCACTGTCAAAACATGCCGCGTAACCGGCTGCGAATAACTGTTCAGGGTTTGTGGCGCGCTCACCGGAACCACCTAATTCCTTCGGTGACCTCACATCGAAATCCAGAATCCCATCCTCTGATTTAATATGTCCTTCCCGACCACCGTGTACGGTAACTGTAGCTGTATATAATGGTTTCAATGAAAACAACTCCTTTATTCATTCTTACTATCATTACTTCCCTGCTGTAAGTCTTGTTAAACAAAATGAAAGTGAGTATTGTTTGAAAATGGTATTAAATTGGTTTTAAATTGGAAGATATTGTTTTATAATGTACTGTATTAGGAGATGTAATACACCCATTGCAAGGAGGGTTTATGATGATTGAGTTGGATGTTCAAAGTGGAAAGCCGGTATATGAGCAATTGATGGATAAGTTAAAGGAACTAATGATCAATGAAGTTTTACAGGAACATAATCAGCTCCCATCCATACGAATATTGGCTCAGGAGTTGACCATCAATCCAAATACGATCCAGAAAGCGTACAAGCAGCTTGAGTCTGACGGGTTTATATATACCTTACCAGGCAAAGGGAATTTCGTGGCACCTCCTAAATCCTTCAAAAATTCATTGAAAGAAGAAGAGATCAGAAACGAGCTTTCAAAGGTACTCGCTGAAGCTCTGTATATCGGAATCGATAAACATGAAATTTATAGAATAATAAAGGAAATCAGTCCATTGGCAAAGGGGGGGGATTCATGATTGAAATAAAACAGGTGAGTAAATTATATGAAGGAAAAGAAGCAATCAAAAACGTTACCTTGGTTATACCAAAGGGCTCCTTATTCGGGTTATTAGGTTCAAATGGGGCGGGGAAAACGACTCTATTAAAAATGCTTTCAGGCAACCTGAAACAGGATGCAGGTGAAGTTCTTATTGATGGATCATATGTGTTTGAAAACCGTGAAGTGAAAAATCGTTGTTTCTTCCTTCCTGACACGCCTTATTTCCTGGCTAACTATACGATCACGCAAATGGCAGGTTTTTATAGCCATATTTATAGTGAGTGGAATCAAGAACGTTTCTATCAATTACAGGAAGTATTCCCGATACCCGTCCAAAATAAAATACATAAACTATCGAAGGGAATGCAGAGACAGGTTGCTTTTTGGCTAGCACTCTCGACGATGCCGGAAGTTCTAATATTGGATGAACCGTTTGATGGATTAGATCCGGTCATGCGAAAAAATGTGAGACAGTTGTTGATTCAGGATGTATCGGAAAGGAATATGACGATTTTACTATCGTCCCATAATCTCCGGGAAATTGAAGATTTAGCCGATCATGTAGGGATTTTGCATAAGGGTGAGCTTGTTATCCAAAAGGTTTTGAATGACTTGAAAGCTGATGTACATAAAGTGCAAATTGCCTTTAAACACAAAATTCCCCATGGTTTATACCGCGGAATTCAAATCCTTAACAAGGAAAGACGCGGCAGCGTGATCGTTTGTATCGTTAAAGGTAGTGAAGCCATGATTAAATCGCATTTTAATCAGTTTCAGCCAGAAATATTAGATATTCTCCCCCTTACTCTAGAGGAGATATTCATTTATGAAATGGGGGATATCGGTTATGTCATCCAGAATAACCTGGTTTAATAGGGAACTGATTATCTATATTTTCAGAAGCACTGGCTGGATTGGTTTTCTATATCTTGTAGGCCTCATATTTGCGCTGCCTCTGGAAATGTTAGCGATTATCTTGAATAGGAACAATGAATATGTGGAATTCGAAAACCTTTTTTCCTGTCAGCAGATGATACAGTTTGTTTTGGTCATCGTTATTCCAGTATTACTTGCCATCTTCCTTTTTCGGTTTTTACAAATGAAACAAGCCTCAGACTTCATTCATAGTTTACCGATTACGAGACGCAGCATCTACGCTCATATGATTGGAACGGGAATTGGCTTCATGGTTTTGCCGATTTTACTTACAGGTTCAATATTGATATTATTTCACTCGGCAATTGATATAGAACGGCTATATACCATGACGGATATATGGTCTTGGATGGGGGCAACATTTATTTTGGAAGCTTTGATCTTTTCCGTTGCCGTTTTACTTGGAATGGTTACGGGATTATCAGCCTTTCAAGGAGTGCTGACCTATATTTTTCTTACTTTGCCGGTGGGGCTTTTTGTTTTGTTTGCAGCTAATGTGAAATTTTTGATAGCAGGATTTTCTGCAGAGTATTATCTAAGTGCCAATATGAATGGAATCTCCCCATTATTAGCAGCAACGGAGATGGAAAAAATCACTTTCTTCTCTATTAATACATTAATTTATAGTATATTAACCTTTCTATTTCTGATCAGCTCTCTTTTTCTCTATGAGAGGAGAAAGCTGGAGCATGTGTCGCAGGCATTTGTTTACCCGAAGATTAAGCCAGTGTTTAAATTCGGCCTGACATTATGCATGATGCTGTTTGCAGGGCTTTATTTTAGCGAAACGACAGGCGAACCTGGGTGGATTTTTTTTGGATATGCCGTCGGTTCTTTGCTTGGATATTATTTAGGGGAAATCGTCCTGCAAAAGACTTGGCGAATACGGGTCAACCTGAAAGGTTATGTAGCGTTTATAGCGGCTGTCATTGTGCTGGCACTCATTATAAAAATAGATCCCCTTCAGTATAAGACCAAGATTCCTGATGAAAAGATGATTAGCCAAACTTATATTGGTGATTCTCCTATATTTTTTGAAGGCGATGACACGTCGAATAATGCTTCCAATTATCTTGAAGAGAAGGAAAATATTGAAGCGATCAGGTTATTGCATCAGGAAATCATCGATAAGGGTAAAAAGGTTTCCATTGGTGAATGGAATGATGGTCAATCCGTATTTCTGATGTATGAACTCAAGAATGGAAAACGGTTAGCAAGAGAGTATCATTTGCAGAATTACGATTCATACATGCCACTGTTGGCGAAAATATATGAGTCGAATGAATATAAAAAAATGGTTAATCAGGTATTGAATGTTTCCGCTCAAGACGTTTCTAAAATCAAGATAACGGCGAGCGGCCAAGTGGACAAATCCATAACGATCACGGACCGTCAACAGCTGGAAGCTGCAGTGAAGGCATTGTCGGAGGACCTGAATAATCAATCGTTCGCACAAATGACTTCTTCTTTTGGTGATTATGCCTCCATAGAGATTCTTTTGAATAATAACAAAACCATTTATATGAATTGGGACTCTTCATATCCTCAGTTTTCAGAATGGATGGTAAGTACCGGACAATCGGAACAAGCGCGGTTAATGGCTGATGATATTTCTTATATCCTGGTTGCAAAGTCCGATTCGAAAATTTATCACACGAATTCTGAAAGTGAACTTGCACAGCAGATTGAACAACAGCCAAATCGCTTGAAAATTAAGACCGCTTCTGAAATCGAGACAGCGATTGATAATGCCCAAATTGATTGGAGCGGGGAGTATTCAGCTGCCTTTTATTATAAAGAAAGCAGAGATGTGGACATCAAGAGTTTTTCTGGCGAACATGTTCCCGATTTCATTTTGGATCATTTTAATGAAAAATAACGTGAATATTTCGCATTACATAGAAAGGATGCCGCCCGATATGGGCGGCATCCTTTTGCATTGCCTATCAATTATGTTTGTGTATCTATGCTTTAGAGTTTTACGACGTTTTTAGCTTGAGGTCCGCGGTTTCCTTCTTCGATCTCAAATTCAACCTCTTGACCTTCATCAAGGCTTTTGAAACCTTCTCCTTGAATGGCGGAAAAATGTACGAAAACATCATCTCCGTTTGGTACTTCGATGAAACCAAATCCTTTGTCACTATTGAACCATTTCACTTTACCTGTTACTGTCATTCGATGAATCCTCCTAAAAAGTTAAAAAATATTAATGGTGATGATTTTACCTAGAGGGAAAAATCAATTTCACACATTATCCAGCACCCTCATTCAAGTTAAAATTATCATACGACGATGCTTGATAATATGTGAAAGTATACAAGGAAAATTACCACAATAACCTCTGGATAAATTTCCAGTTTTTTAGTATATACCCACCTTTATAAAGGATAAAACAAATGGAAGTAATTTATACATTCCCATTTGGGGAAAATAATATTAGACAGGTTTTATATGGGGAAATATAACGATATTGTCGCACGGGATTTTCCTTGATTGAAATTTGACTTGGGATTCCATGTCAAATATGAAAGGGCTTTATGGTGAAAACAGGAAAACAAGTTGGCATTAAAGTTTTCTGCGAAAATAATCGGGTATAGGATAAGTAAGAAAGGACTGATGAAAAAATGAAGAAATTATTAAAAAGAGCTCTCATTTTTGCTGCTCCAATCATATTCAAGGAAGTAAAAAAACGCTGGAAGAACAAGCGGAATCAAAAATCGTTAAAAACTGCAAGGTAAATAAATAAACCATGAATAAATGAACGGTAATCATATGGATCAAGATAAGGGGCGCTGATGAAGCGTCCTTTGTTTTGCATCTTAATAAATCCCCTATTGGGTGTTTCATTCACCTCTACATCTTTCCTTCATATCGTGTTAAAATAGAAAGGTTGATTGAAATGAATGCTGAGTAGCCAATGCTTAAGCCTTATGATATATTTCTTCTTACATATATTGTGTATGATCAGGATTTTTGCATACAAAGAAAGGTTGCCATTCCAATGTAAAAAATACAGTAAACCTCCTATAAATTTTTTATTGATGACTCCAATAATGAAAGGAACATATTATGACTAATTTAAAAGACGAGGTTCAATCCCGACGGACCTTCGCAATCATCTCTCACCCGGATGCCGGGAAAACGACTTTGACAGAAAAATTACTGCTGTTTGGCGGCGCGATCCGCGATGCCGGAACAGTTAAAGCTAGAAAAACAGGGAAGTATGCAACCAGTGACTGGATGGAAATTGAAAAGCAACGGGGAATTTCCGTTACATCATCAGTCATGCAATTCGATTATGATGACTTCCGTGTCAATATTCTCGATACACCGGGCCACCAAGATTTCAGTGAAGACACATATCGTACACTGATGGCTGTTGATAGCGCCGTGATGATCATCGACTCGGCAAAAGGTATCGAGGATCAAACGGTTAAATTATTCAAAGTATGCCGGATGAGGGGTATACCGATTTTCACTTTTATCAATAAAATGGACCGACAAGGTAAAACGCCGCTAGAATTGCTTGCCGAACTTGAAGAGGTATTAGGAATAGAAACATATCCAATGAACTGGCCGATCGGGATGGGAAAAGACTTCGTGGGCATTTACGACAGGTTCAACAATCGGATTGAACAGTTCAAAACTGAAGGGGAAGAGCGTTTCCTTCCGTTGAATGAAGATGGTGAACTCGAAGTGGATCATAAACTTAAGGATTCCCAGCTATATGAGCAAACTTTGGAAGAAATCATGCTGTTGACGGAGGCGGGTAACCAATTCTCTGAAGAAAACATTGCGAATGGAAAACTTAGTCCTGTATTTTTCGGAAGTGCTTTAACGACATTCGGTGTTCAGACGTTTTTGGATGCTTACCTGAAGTTTGCACCAGCTCCACAAGCACGAATGACAACGTCAGGTGAAATGGATCCTGTCAGCAATGACTTTTCCGGTTTCATTTTCAAGATCCAGGCGAACATGAACCCAAAACACCGTGACCGAATCGCCTTCCTTCGCATTTGCTCCGGTAAATTCGAGCGTGGAATGAGCGTCAACTTGAGCAGGACAGGGAAACCGATCAACCTTTCTTCCTCTACCCAATTCATGGCTGATGATCGAAACACTGTAAATGAAGCGGTAAGCGGAGATATCATCGGTTTATATGATACTGGTAATTACCAAATTGGCGATACGATTACCACAAGCAAAGACATGTTTCAGTTTGAAAGGCTGCCTCAGTTTACGCCGGAACTATTCATGAGGGTAACAGCTAAAAACGTCATGAAACAGAAACATTTCCATAAAGGTATTAACCAACTTGTACAAGAAGGGGCAATTCAGCTCTTCAAAACGGTTAGGATGGAAGAATATCTGCTTGGTGCGGTTGGGCAGCTTCAATTTGAAGTATTCGAGCATCGAATGAGGAACGAGTACAATGTTGAAGTCGTGATGGAGCGCATGGGCAGCAAGATTACACGCTGGGCTGAAGATGAAAAGCTTGATGAAAACCTTCATAGCTCAAGAAGCATCCTTGTTAAAGACCGGTTTGATAAATATGCATTCTTATTTGAAAATGAGTTTGCACTTCGTTGGTTCCAAGATAAAAATCCTGACGTGGAATTATATAATCCAATGGATTTGAAATAAAGAAAAAAGCCCGTGTTTTATACACGGGCTTTCAGTTTATAGACAAAAGGGGTTCGGAATTAAAAAATTCTGAACCCCTTTTGAAATTCCCTTTGAATTTTCGCCTAAAGTTAAGRGATTGCGGCTCWACGAGCTCACATGTTAGGCCATTTACGGACCTCGCCATGTCCAATTGGCCATCTTCTTTAAATTAATGGCAGCGAAAGTAAGCATCGCCTGCATTGACAATTTTTTATGTCCCCTTAAAGTAGTCCAACGCATACCATGCTTTTCTTTTGCATCTGCGAATACACGCTCAATCGTTTCTTTACGTTTTGATACTTCTATTTTAAGACAAAAATGACTCTAGGCAAAAGTGTTCTATCTAAAAGGTAAGACAAAGTTGATTGGAACGGAAGGTACGAGACTCCTGCGGGAAAAGCGCGTCTAGGGG